>JBKPLM010000001.1:0-4945 GCA_046731655.1 Verrucomicrobiota bacterium
CGCTCGGATGCGCAGCGCGAATGAGCTGATATACCAGATAAAAATGCAATGGACCGGCCAGCGCGGCGGCCGCCCACGGCACTGTTTTTCCGGCGAACTTCCGGTGAAAGATGAACGGAAAGCTGGTGAACAGCGCATAAAATCCGAGATACCAAAGCACCGGCAGTGTGGAATGCGCCGAATCGAAATGCTGAAAATGCCATGCGTGCTCCAGCGCGAGCACCGAGCCGAGGGCGATCGCTGAGAGCAAATCGAGCGAAAGGATTTCGCTCATACCGAGAAGCAAAATTACCAACAACAACGCCAGCCCGAATACGCAAGACGGATTCACGAGCGGTAGCCGCAGCGTTACCATAATGAGCAGCAGAAATGGCAGAATGGCCGAGAGCGCCGGAAGCTGCGTCGCGGACTTTCCCCCTGGTTTCACACGGCGCGCCGCCCAACCGGACGCGACGACAAAGAAAATTGCAAACCCGGCCAAAATAAAGAGCGCGATTGGCAAACCGGTAAGCTTGCTCGGGATTCGCCAAAACCACGCACCGATGGCTATGAACGTGAGAACAAGCACGCCAATGACGGGCAGCAGCGTCGCCGTTGTTAGGGCAAGAACGATTGCGACCAGGTCGACAATTAACACAAACGGCCAGACCACCAGCGAAAGCTCAGTGAGTTGAAAGACCGGTATCAACACGAGCAGAAGGGCGAACGCGGGAAAGACCTGGCTCCATGACGGGATGTCGATCTTACGCAAGCGTTGCAGTGCGATTGGCGTCGCCGTATGAAAGAGCGCGAACGCAAAATAAAATCCAAGCGCGATGAAGAGATTCGTATTCGTCAGGTAATTTCCCGTCCAGATGCTGAGCAGGAAAAATGCGGCGCAGCCGGCTAGCAGTTGGGCGATGATTGCCCTGGTCTCGAGCATCGTCAGGGCGAGCAATGCAAGATCGACGACGAACACGTAGCCGAACAACAGCGCTGGCCGTTGCGCGATTGCATGAAATGACAGGAAATAAAACGCGGCGCACATCGCGACCGCCGCCATGGCGAGCGCGGAGGCTAAAAGCTGGCGATCAATTTTGCTCGCGCGTTTCGCCCACACCGTCGCCGCGAGAAACAGCGCTTGAAATCCGGCAAACACCGTCATCGCGATGAGGACCTTGTTGTTGGCGAAATATTTTTCCGGAACAAAGAACGTCGTGATCCAGGCGAGTTGCATTAAAGCTGTTCCAGCTGCACCCAGAATTGCGAGTCCATTCCAGCGTTGTCGTCGCGCGAGCGCCAGCAGACCGATGTCGAGCAACGCGATATACACGAAGAGGCCGAGAGGGTAATCTTCGCCTGTCGAAAGCAATACCGGCGTGAGAAAACCGCCGGCGATCCCAAGCACAGCGACGACCATCGCATTCAATCGGACGGCGAGTAGAAACGCGATCGCCGTGATTAACGTCATCAATAAAAACGTTGGAATGAGACCGAAAAATGCGAAGTGGTAATAACCTCGGCACGCAAACGTCACGGCATAGAGAATAAGGATTCCTGTCGCGCAGAGCGTCTGCGCAGTGACGGCGTTCTCCTTCCGTTTTAAAAGTAAACCACCGATGACAAGGCTGGCACCAGCAACGTACCCGATGGCAACCCGCAGCTCCGGCGAGATGAGATTGTGCTCGAACGAATATTTCACAAAAAACGCCACGCCGATGAAAAGCGCTAGCCCGCCGATCCACGCGAAGAGTTTCGCGCCCATGAATTGCTCCCAATTAATCGGTGGTCGGGCAGGCGCTGTGGTTTGAGGTCCGGCTCCTTCGACGAATCTTTTCGGGATTGGCGGTGGCACCGATTTCTCCTCCTGGACAACCGGGGTGGGGATCACGATCGGAAGTGGTGGCGGGACGGGTTTGACCACTGCTACGGCGGCCTCCGATTCCGTGGCGGGAGTGGTATGTCGTCCCGAACTGCGCACTTCATTTTCAAGTGTGGACAATCGCCTAGCTAAATCGTCAACGCCGCGCTTTGCGCTGTTTGCTTTAGCGAGCGCAACAAAGGGCAGGACGAGAATCGCAATCAGCAGACCGATGATGAACAGGACTATGAATTCCATTTGTTTGTTAGGTTTGACCGGATATCCGGCATTACTGCAGAGGATAACTGCTTTGCGTGGCGAATGTTAATTGATAAAAATTGCGGATTTCATCGACGCTTTCGATCATGAACGTTCATCACCTCGAGCTGTTTTATTTCGTCGCAAAACACGGCGGCATCGCGGCTGCGGTGCGCAACATCCCGTACGGCATCCAGCAACCAGCAGTGAGCGGCCAAATTACGAAGCTGGAGGAGTCGCTAGGCACCAAGCTGTTTCAGCGACGGCCATTCGCGCTTTCGCCTGCCGGCGTGGAACTATTCGAGTTCATCAAGCCGTTTTTCGACAACATCGAGATCGTTGGTGAAAAGTTACGTCAGAACAGGTCGCCGCAATTGCGCATCGCCGCGCCGTCGATCGTGCTCCACGACTACATTCCGGAGCTGCTACAGAAACTTCGGACCAAATTTCCCGAGTTCCGGCTTTATCTGCACGAAGCGGCGCGCGCCGAATCAGAGAGATTGCTTTTGGCCCGCGAGGTCGATCTCGCGATTACCGTGGTAGAGAAAAAATCGCGAGTTGGGACTCAGGTTCGACCTTTGCTTGATCTCCCGTTGATTCTGCTCGTTCGCAGAAATTCCGGCCTCGCTCGTGCAGGAGAGTTGTGGAAGCGCGACAAGATCGAAGAAACGCTGATCAGTTTCCCGCGAACAGATCCCGTTCACGCTTCCTTTCAACTCGGTCTTGAGCGCCTTGGAGTGGAATGGTTTTGCGGAATCGAGGTCAATTCGGCTCGCTTGATCGAGCGTTATGTCGCGAGCGGTTATGGCATTGGTTTGGCAGTGGCAGTCCCAGGCTTCAAGCCCGCCGCAGGCGTGCGCGTTTTGGAGTTGCTGAATTTTCCCCCGGTCGTTGTGGCCGCGTCGTGGTCAGGCAAACTTCCGAATATTTCAAAGCAGTTGCTCGCCGAGCTGGAAACTGAAGCACGGGTGCAGATGCGCCGAATGAAAATCGCTGCCCGCCGTTAAGGCGGCACTCATCAGTTGCTCTCGCAGCGCGCTAATCGGGCTCGTCCTTGAGCATCGATTTGATCTGCTCGCGTAATTCCGGCGTATCCTGATGGCCATGGGCGGAGACAGCGTGCTGCGTCGCCGCGTCGAGTACCTCTTCCTCTGTTCCGGAAATTTTGAGCGAGCAATTCGTCTTACTCGGATGATCCCGGCAATCGATGGATTTTCTTGGAGCTGCCATTTCAACCTCCAGGTTGTTTAACTCTTCTTTAACTCAGTCAAATCTTTAAGCACTTGCTCGCTGTGCTCGGCCGGTTTCACGCCAGTGTAGACCTTCGCGATTTCCCCTTTCGGATTAATGATAAACGTGTTCCGCGCGGCAAGTTTGCTTCCTTTGTAATCCATTATCGATCCATACTCAGTAGAGACTTTGGCCTCAGGATCGGCGAGCAATTTGAAATTAAGTCCTTCTTTCGTGCAAAAATCCTTGTGTGATTGCGCTGTGTCTACGCTCACACCGAGAATCACTACTCCAGACTCCTCGTATTTGGAAAGATCGCGCTGAAAATTGCGCGCCTCCATCGTGCAGCCGCTGGTAAAATCTTTCGGGTAAAAATAGAGCACGACCCATTTGCCACGATAATCCTTCAAGCTCACCTGCGACCCGTCTCCAGTCGTTAGGCTGAAATCCGGCGCCGGTTTTCCGACATCCGGTTGTTGTTGAGTTTCCGCCGCCATCACGCCCAAGGTGCCAAGCCCGATGATTACTGACAAGATCATGTTTCTCATTTTCATGCCCCAGTCTTGGAGCGCATAGACAGCTAGTCAAGGAATGTGGCGCAAGAGCTTCGGGCCGACTTAAGATGGAACGACTGGAAAGTCATCACTCCTTGAAAGGAAAGGCTTGCGCGAGATTGCGTGTTTGAGGCAAAACTGAGCTAAATGTCTCAAATGGTCGCATCGCCACACGCCGAAGTGAAACCTGCACGGCTGATTCTTGGCTTGATCGCCTGTCTCGGGCTCGTCTTCACGTTCATCACGCTGTTGTTCGGTTTTACGTCGATTCCGGCGAACTCCGTTGGCGTGAAGACGCGCTTTGGCGCTTATCACGATGTCGTCAATCCCGGACTTGCTTATGCGATTCCCTATATCGACGAGATAAACATCGTGCCAACCCAGCGCCTGCTAAAACTGGAGTTTGGGTTTTCTGCGCCGAACGCCACTAATGCTTACCAAGGCGACGTGGAACCGGAGGACACTGAGACCATGATCACGGGTGACCTTAACACCGCCCTTGTGCCATGGGTCGTGCAGTATCGGATTACCGATCCAAAAACGTACCTGTTCGGCGCACGCGAACCGGAGAAGACCTTGCGGGACCTATCCGAGAGCGTGATGCGCGAAGTGATTGGCGATCGTACGGTGGACGAAGTGCTTACCGTTGGCCGGCACGATATTGAAACATCGACATTGAAACGTCTGGCCGATTTGTGTTCACAGTACGGCCTGGGACTCCAGATTCAACAAGTGCAACTGGCGACCGTGCGCCCGCCGCCAGCAGTGCAGGCTGCCTTCAATGAGGTCAATCAGGCGCAACAGGAAAAGCAAACCGCTATCAATCAAGCTTGGGCGCTGTACAACGACGCCGTGCCGAACGCGCGCGGCCAGGCAAAGGAGCGGGAGAAACAGGCCGAAGCATATGCCTTTCGCCGGGTGAATGAGGCCAAGGGCGAAGCGCAAAAATTTTCATTGTTGCTCGCCGAGTACGGGAAAGCGCCCGAGGTGACGCGGCGCCGTCTTTATCTCGAAGCGATGCAAGCGATCCTGCCCAATTTGCAAAAGAAAATCATCGTCGATG
>JBKPLM010000002.1:0-5011 GCA_046731655.1 Verrucomicrobiota bacterium
CGTCCCCAACGCGGCTACGGCGAACCAAAGCAGCTTTTTCCACAAACTCATTCTAGTTGCAGTTTAATTGAAATTGTTGCGCTCCGCTACAAGGTGTGATCTTTCTTCAGGTGCGATTTCAACACAAAATACGAAAGCTCGTAGATGGCCGAAGTCTTGCCAGCGCAAGGAAGCATACGCTCAGGCTCCTTCGAAGTGGTCGGTTCCCGCTTAATACAAAACGGGTTATCGAAACAATCGATCCGGTTGGTTTCGCACAGATTCGCAAGCGTTATGCGGTCGCCGATCCCGGCGCAGACTGGCCAAAATATCTCGATCTCGACCGTTGGATCGGAATCAACATTCGCCGGATTCGCCAGATCGAACTCGATTTGTCGCGTCCCAGGCGCATTCTCGATCTAGGCTGCGGCGCAGGATATTTCCTCTACATAGCGCAACTGCTCGGTCATTCAGGACTCGGCCTTGATATGGACCGTTTGGCCATGTTCCGGGAAGTTACTCGGCTGCTCGGCGTTCGCCGTGTAGTCCAGCGAATCGAAGCTTTTCGGCCGTTGCCCGATTTTGGACAAAAGTTCGATGTCATCACGGCTTTTATGATTTGCTTCAACAACCACAAAATGCCGAATCTCTGGAAGATGCCCGAATGGGAATTCTTTCTCGATGACTTGGCAAAACACCTCACGCCGCGCGGCCGAGTCTGGCTCGAACTAAACCAGGAATACGACGGGACTTTCTACACGCCTGAGTTGAAGGAATACTTTCAAAAACGTGGCGCCATGATCAACGAGCAGAAAGTGGTCTTTAATTCAGGCATTCGCGCGCCTGCTTCAACTTTGCCAGTTGCGCGCTGAAATCTTTCAGGCGCCGCCGATGCTCTTCAACAACCGTCGCAGGGGCACGGTCGACGAAGGATTTATTTCCCAGTTTTTCCTCGGCCGCGCGCATTTCGATTTCGATTCTTGCAATTTCCTTGTCGAGCCGTTGCTGTTCCCCTGCCCTATCGGCTGCGGCAACCGTGAGAAAGATCTCGCCTAACGGTGTAACCGCGACCGGGTTTCCGGCTTGTGCCTGATATTTCGGATCCACCTCCACTTCTTCGGCATTCAATAGCCGCGTCAGCGTAGGAATCTGACCGGAAATGAATTTCTCATCTGTGCGTAAGATAAATCGTATCTTCCTGTTCGACGGAAGCTTGGATTCTGACCTCAAATTTCGTCCTGCTTGGATTGTTTGGTAAATGGCTGAAACAAGCTGGCGTTTGCCGCTAAGGTCCCGGACATCATCTAAGCGGATCTTTTGCGGTGGCGGGGAAAATTGAATCGATCCTTGTCCGAAGCTCAGCAGTGACCAAAGTTCTTCGGTAATATGTGGCATGAAGGGATGCAGCAACCGCAACACTGCGGAAATTACAAAGTCCATTACCGCTAGCGCAGATTTCTTCTGGGCCTCATCTTCGCTGAAGATGTCTGTCTTGGCGGCTTCGACGAACCAGTCGCAGTAATCGCTCCAAACAAAGTCGTAAAGGCATTGCGCGACTGTGTTGAACTGATATTCGCGGTAAGCAGCTTCGATTGCGTCAATCGTTTCGTTCAACCGAGCGAGCAGTTCTAGGCGTAGATCGATACTGTCTGATCGTCGATTTTTGGAACGACATCGCTCGGCCCATGCATTTGCCGGAAACGAGCGACGTTCCAAAGTTTCGTCGCAAAGTTGCGACCTTCCTCGATTTGCTTTTCGTCGAAGCGAATATCCTGTCCCCTCGGAGCAATGCGCATTAGCCCGAAGCGCAATCCATCGGCGCCATACTTGTCGATCAATTCGAGCGGATCGGGCGAGTTACCCAAGGACTTCGACATCTTCCGACCAAGCTTGTCGCGAATGAGGCCCGTAAAGTAAACGTCGCGAAACGCGATATTGTCCTCAACGCGCTCTGATTTGCCAGGCTTGAACTCGAGCCCGGCGATAATCATTCGAGCCACCCAGAAGAAAATGATGTCCGGCGCTGTTACAAGCGCACTCGTTGGATAAAACTTTTTCCGCGTTTCAACATCCATCGTTTCATAAGCCCATAGCCACGATGAAAACCAGGTATCCAGTGTGTCCTGGTCTTGCGACCAGTCTTCAGCATCAGCTGGAGGTTCAACACCGACGTAAATTTCTTCTTCGGTTTGGGGTTTGGAACTTGGGATTTGGGATTTCCGGTACCAAGCCGGTATTCGGTGTCCCCACCACACCTGCCGGCTGATGCACCAATCGCGAATATTCTCCAGCCATTGCGCGTAAACTTTTTCCCAGTGCGGTGGAAAGAAGCGGATCGAGTGATCACGGACCACAGCCAGGGCCTCTTTTGTTTTTGGATAGCGCAAGAACCATTGCTCGCTGATGCGAGGCTCGATTGGCACATCGCTGCGATCACTGAATCCAACATTGTTCTCGTACGCCTCCGTTTTCGCGAGCGCTCCCCTCGCCTGCAATAACTCCGCCGCTTTTTCCCGCGCTTCGAAACGATCGAGTCCATCCAACTCTGGAACTGCGGGACAATTAATCCGACCGTCAGGATGTAGCGCATCGACAATCGGCAGGTGATGACGCTGGCCAATTTCGAAATCCAGAGCGTCGTGCGCAGGGGTGACTTTCAAAACGCCGGTGCCGAATTCGGGATCGATCGCTTCGTCTGCAATGATCGGAATCTTCTCGCGCGCCAGCGGACGCCACGCGTGCTTGCCCAAGAGGTCCACGTATCGCTTATCACCGGGATGAAAAGCCATCGCCGTGTCGGCCATGATGGTTTCGGGTCGCGTAGTCGCGACTTCCAGGAAACGCGCCGGCTCTTCCACGATTTCGTAGCGGACGAAGTAAAGGTTTCCCTTCTGCGGCTTGGAAATTACTTCTTCATCCGACACCGCAGTCTGCGCAGCCGGATCCCAGTTAATCATTCGGCGACCGCGATAAATCAGCCCTTTCCGATAGAGATCGACGAAAACCTTTTGTACAGCCGCAACGTACGCGTCATCGAGCGTATAGCGCTGGCGCGACCAGTCGCAGGAACAGCCTAACCGTTTAAGCTGCTCGATGATGATGCCGCCATGTTTATCCTGCCATTCGAGCACGCGACGTAGGAACTCTTCACGACCAAGATCGTGCCGCGTTTTGTTTTCCGTTCGCCGCAGATGTTTCTCGACTGCTGTTTGCGTACCGATGCCCGCATGATCCACGCCCGGCAGCCAAAGAACTTCAAGGCCCTGCATTCGCGCGCGGCGCGCAAGAATATCCTGGATGGAGTTGTTGAGGACGTGGCCGAGCGTAAGCATGCCGGTAATGTTTGGGGGAGGCATCACAATAGAAAACGGTGGCTTCGGCGAATTCGCGTTTGCCACGAAATCGCAATTTTCCATCCAGCGCTGATACCATTTCGGTTCAACCGACTTTGGATCGTATCTCTTCGAGAGTTCTGCCATCGCGATCAATCATCCAAAGCCGGGGCGCGTTTGCAAATGGAGGCGAACACTGCTCGAGAGATTCCGCGTCTCCCTTGGTGGTAAGCGTCTCGTCGCTCGCAAGTGAAGTCGCATGTCATCCCGAGGCCGCGAAGACGACGAGGGATCTCTCACAGGGGGCTGGATTACGCTTCTGACTTTGTGCGTAATCAACTGCGTGTGGGTGAGCTCCCTCGGCGTGCTTTGCCAGCCTCGGGATGACAACGCCGGGGGATGGACAGAACGATTTCACGCGAGGGGTACGCGCGATCCCCTGTCAACAGCTTCTCATGCGACGCTTAAACAGATATCTTGTCACAAGAGAGACGACCAGAGTTGCGGCGTGTCGCAACCGCGATGAGCTTTCGCGCTGCATGAGTGATTCGCGCCCAATCGGCGTCTTCGATTCTGGCATCGGCGGCCTTACTGTCGTGAAGGCGCTGCGCGACCTGCTGCCAAACGAAAACATTTTTTACCTTGGCGACACCGCGCGTGTTCCTTACGGCCCGAAAAGCCCGGAAACCGTGCAGCGCTACGCCGTCGAGCTGGCCGAGATCTTGACGCGGAAAAATGCGAAGGCGTTGATTGTTGCCTGTAATACGGTTTCGTCGGTCGCGCTGCCGCTGTTAACAAGGAAATTTTCCGTGCCCGTGATCGGTGTGATTGAACCGGGAGCGCGAGCTGCCTTGCAAGCAACACGCAACCGGCACATCGGCGTCATCGGTACCCGTGCGACGATTCGTAGCGGCGCGTACGAAAAGGCGCTGCGCGCGGCCGATAACAATGTGCGCGTGAGCAGTCGCGCATGTCCATTGCTCGTGCCGTTAATCGAGGAAGGACTGCTCGACGACGACGTAACGGACCAAATGATCACGCGCTATCTCGAACCTATGCTTGCTGATGGGATCGACACTCTGGTGCTTGGTTGTACGCATTATCCGCTGCTCGCAGGCGCGATCGCGCGAGTACTCAAACGCCAAATCATGCTCGTCGATTCCGCGCAAAATTGCGCGCGCGCGGTAGAAGAGGCGTTGGATCGACAATCCCTTCGGGCGACGCCGCCAAATCGCGGGGAGCTACACGTCGCTCTTACTGACGCGGCCGATAATTTTCTCAACGTCGCCCGCGACGCGTTGCAGTTGAGTTTCGGCGAGATTGAGCTCCAACCTTTGCCGTAGATTTTGGCAGATTCTTGGCCACAAGATCGTAGGAATGGTCGATCATTTTTCGTAGCTCGGCGTCAGGGATGCTGCTCTCTATCTCCACGGTGTTCCAGTGTTTCTTGTTCATGTGATAGCCGGGCGTGACTTGGTCGTAACGATCACGTAGCTCGAGTGCCAAATCAGGGTCGCACTTCAAGTTCACTCTGGTCGGCACTTCGTCGAGAGTCGCTAAGGCGAACATTTTACCGCCGACTTTGAACACGAGAACATCGGGCCCAAATGGCGTGCCCTCGGTCGCGCGAGCCTTGCTCAGGCAATATTCGCGGAAGTGCGCGAGATCCATCGTTAATGTGCTATCGATCCTCGGACACA
>JBKPLM010000003.1:0-8561 GCA_046731655.1 Verrucomicrobiota bacterium
TGGAAAGCTTATCGCTCACGAAGGCTCGACAGATATTTTTATTTACCCGCCATATCAGTTTCGGGCCGTCGATCTTTTGGTGACGAATTTTCATTTGCCTCGTTCAACCTTGCTCATGCTGGTAAGCGCGTTTGCGGGGCGCGAGTTGTTGCTCAGAGCTTATCAAGAGGCGATTCACGAACATTACCGTTTTTACAGCTACGGCGATTGCATGCTGATCCTGTAATCTTCCTCTTCCGCTTCCTCTGAATCTTCTTCTATAACTGAGATAAAAGAATCAGACGCAGAGGAAGAGGAAGATTGTGACAAGGCAGAGTGTGCTATTATCCGCTCAAATGCCCGACGAGCCCAGAGGTGAACTGGTTATTCAAACAATTGCCATGCCTACGGACACGAATCCAAACGGTGACATTTTCGGTGGATGGTTGACATCGCAGATGGACCTGGGCAGTGGAATTCTTGCCGCGAAAACCGCAAAGGCGCGCGTTGTTACGGTCGCGATGGAAGGAATGTCGTTTCTCGAACCCGTACGGGTAGGGGACACAGTTAGATGTTATGCGCGAGTGGAAAGAATCGGACGAACCTCGATGACAATTCCGGTAGAGGTATGGGTAACGCGTTACATGACGGGCGAGGAGCGTCGGGTCACACACGGCGTCTTTACACTTGTCGCTGTCGATGAGACGGGGAAACCGATTCCGGTAAAGAGGGACAACGAATAGGATGACGAAGCACGAATGCCGAATGACGAAGCCGCTTCAACGCTTTAAGACTGCAACGGTTTAACGTGGCGAAGCCATGCCGCCCTTCGCTTATCTCTTTGAGCGGTTCCCCTCCTTCGGGCAAACATTTTGTTATCGCGAGGTTGCAGAGCTTTATCGACAAGGCATCGCGCCGCCAATTTTTTCAATCCGGAATCCAAAAGACGAGCCAGCGCAGGATTGGGATGCGCACGTCGTAAAGCGTGTGCATTATCTGCCGGAGGAAAGGGAACTACTGGATGGCGTCCAGAGAGCTTCAAGAAAAGGAAGACTAACTCCCGAAATTATCGCTGCTCTCGATGAGTGGGGCCGACGCACCGATTTTCTTCGCCTTTACCAGGCCGTTTATGTTGGGTCGCGCTTGCAAGAGGCGCGGATCAGCCATGTTCATGCACATTTCGCCGGCATGGCGGCGCGGACAGCTTTCTGGATGGCCAAATTTTTTCCAATTACTTTTAGCCTTACCGCGCACGCCAACGATATTTTTGCGCCCAGGAATTTCGAGATCGGTCTGGATAAACTTGTCAGCGAAGCGCGAGTAGTTATTACTGAAACCGATTACTCGGAGAAGTTTTTACGAGAACGTTTCCCCGAACGCGCCGACCGAATCCATCGCATTTACAATGGATTGGATCTTAGCGAATTCGGGCGCGCGAATTTTTCTTCCGATCCGCCATTGATCGTGGCGATTGGCCGTTTGATAGCCAAAAAAGGTTTTACGGATTTGATTCGCGCCTGCGCATTGCTCGTTGAACGCGGAAGACCGTTTCGGTGCGAGATTTTCGGCGAGGGTCCGCTGGAAAGCCAGTTACGCGGGCAGATCGTGGAGTTAGGATTGCAGGAGCTTGTTCTGTTGCCGGGCCCAAAACCGCAACATGAAGTCAGGAAACATCTGGCTAGTGCGGATGTTTTTGTTCTCCCGAGCGTACCGGGAGCCGATGGCGGCATGGACAATTTGCCTACTGTGATCATGGAAGCGATGGCGACAGGCTTGCCGGTCGTTTCGACCAGGATCGGCGGGATTCCAGAAATGGTCGTTGAAAACGAAACAGGTTTTCTCGTCTCACCGGGCGATGTGGTGGTGCTGGCTGATGCAATCGAGAAGGTGACTAACGATCAGTCGTTAGGGCAAAAATTTGGTCAGGCCGGCTATGAGCGCGCACAAATGCTCTTTTCGATTGAGAAAAACGCGCGCGCGTTGTGTGCGCTGCTTGGCGCGAATTTTGCATAACGTTGTAGCCATCGCCCTGTTGGCGGTCGTCTAAAATACGACGTTTAACGGCTCACAGAGCCGTGGCTACACGAAGTCTGGCGCCTGTTAGCGCGGTGGAGTCGGACGGGGAAGTGGAGTTGGACGAGGCCGCGGCGTTGGACCTGGCGGTGGCGTGGTGCTGGGTGTGGGTGTAACCGTTGGTGTTGGACTTGCGGTGGCCGTTGGCGTGGGGGTCGGCGTTATTGTTGGAGTGGGAGTTGCCGTCGCTGTTGGAGTGGGAGTCGGTGTTGGCCCCAGGTCGCTCTCGTACAGTTCGGCGCTTGCAGAAGCGTTAACGTTGCTATCAACGCCTCCCGCGGCGAGGACCTTACCGGTAAGCAGCAACGTCGCCGTGTGCTCGTAGCGTGCAGTATTGAGGCTGCCGGTAACAGTCCAACTCCCACCCGCCGGGTCGTAGAGTTCGGTGCTTGAGAGAGCTCCGCTTAAACTAAGTCCCCCTGCGACAAGAACGTTACCGTTGGGCAGCAACGTCGCCGTATATGCATATCGCTCGGTATTGAGATTGCCAGCCGCAACCCAGTTCTCAGTCGCTGGATCGTAGAGTTCCGTGCTTGCGGAAATCCCGTTACTATTAATTCCCCCTGCAACAAGCACCTTGCCATCAGACAGCAACGCCGCCGTGTGTACAACGCGTGCAGTGTTGAGATCGCCGGTAAAAGTCCAGCTCCCGCTCGCCGGATCGTACAATTCTGTACTCGCCAAGGTGCCGCTGCCCCCAAATCCCCCAGCGACAAGCACCTTGCCGTTAGGCAACAACGTCGCCGTGTGAGAAAAGCGCGCGATGTTGAGATTATTGATGACAGTCCAATTGCCGGTAGCGGGATCGTACAGTTCCACGCTGTCGATAATCTGATCGATTGCATTGTATCCCCCCGCAACAAGCACCTTGCCGTTGGGCAGCAACGTCGCTGTATGCAATTGGCGTGCGACATTGAGATTGCCGGTGAAAGTCCAAGTCCCACTCGCCGCATCATACAACTCGGTGCTTGAACGCTCGCCCTCCTTACTATCGCCTCCGGCTACGAGTACTTTGCCGCTCGGCAGCAATGTCGCCGTGAAATAGGAGCGCGGGGCGTTAAGGTTCCCAGTCGCAGTCCAACTCCCGCTCGCCGGATCGTAAAGTTCTGCGGTTACGGTGTTGGTAGAACCGATATCGATTCCGCCCGCCACAAGTACCTTACCGTTGGGTAACAACGTTGCCGTCTGCTCATCGCGTGCGGTGTTGAGACTGCCGGTGACACTCCAGGTACCGCTCTCCGGATTGTCCCCCGAAACAGGGCCCCTGATCTTAACGATTCCGCGTTGCAGTTTACTTGATTCGTGCCCGGCTCCTTGTGCCTGAAGTGTCCCCGTAGAAGCGCCAAACGTAAAGAGGGCAACGAGTATTCCGGCAAAGCAAAGAAGGAAGCCGATTAAGGCGCGCGGATAAAAGAACGCACCTTCGCTGAGGCTACGGCGGGCGGGTGCGGCTTTAGCAGTGGTTAGTTTTGTCATGGATATTTGTTTGAGACTGTTATTCTGGCCTTGGATCTAGAAGGCGTGAACGATTCGCTAATGTACTGTAGCGAATTCGCTAAAAGGTTACGCCGCAAGTTTGGAATTTTTCTACGCGGGCATCAAATTCCCTGGGCCGATGCCTCAGGGAAAGAGTGAGATGGCGCCTTTGGCGCTAAATAGATAGGCGCCGTTGATTACCTTAAAGATCGGCAGCCACAGACCGCCGCTACAGCAGATCGCGGACGCGATTGACTGCGTGCAGGTAAACGTGATGCGGTCCGCCGCGCATCAGTTCTTCGCTCATCAAGCTCACTGGATCGTTCTTTCCTGCGGGCATTAACTGGGGCATACGCTTTTCACCAGGTTTTCCGCGTGAAACTTCCAAAAGATCTCCGCATCTGGCGCGAGCGACCAGAAATTCCACTTCCGGTGTTGCCATGGCCACTTCACTGATCGGTTCGCCGGCTTGTTCGCGCAGTTCCACGTCAATTTTTCGGCCAGAGGGATTAACGAATTGAAGCTTGTTCGCCACATCTGTTTTCTCACCTTGCCAGCTTAATTGTGCCGCAAGCCAGCCGGCAAAGAGGACAGCCGTCGATC
The DNA here is from genome assembly GCA_046731655.1 of Verrucomicrobiota bacterium. GTDB lineage: Bacteria > Verrucomicrobiota > Verrucomicrobiia > Chthoniobacterales > UBA10450 > Udaeobacter. The sequence continues at coordinate 4,132 of JBKPLM010000003.1, forward strand.
GGAAACCGGGCGCGAAATCAACTCTCAACTTCTTAATCTTGGCAAAATTGTGATGCGAGGCGGGATGATCGAAGAATTGTGCGAGCGCGAAGCGGACATTGTCCAGGCGCGTCCAATTCAAGTCACAAAGCACGATCCGCTGATTGGCCTCTTGTTCCGCGCTTTCTAACAGATGCATTTGGACGCGAAAATCTTCCCAGCCCTGGCTGTCATAGATGACTCGATCGACCCATGTCCAAAGTTGCGGATCCATCGGCTCACGGAATTCCTGCTGCCACCAAAGGTAAAACGGCAGGTCGGAATCCAGATGCGAAAAAACTATGCTTGGCAACAAGGTTGTACAGCCGCCTTTGAGCAGAAATGAAATTTGTTCCGAACAAACCTGCTTGTTCCCGGCTCCGCTAACGTGACAGTGCGCGCTGATCCAGGCTTCCACGCGGTTTTCCTTTGCGTTGCAATCAGCTTCAATGACGATGGCGCGACAGGCGTGGTTCTCAGTAATTCTCGCCATCAATTGCGTGTTCTTGTTCAGAGAGCCTGTGTCCTCGCTGTAAACAGCAAGATTAACGAGTGAAGCACGGGTCGCGGCGTCTTCGCTTTCCCGCCAAAGTTTTTTCAGTTCCTGATCGATCTTGCTGACTTCAACCGGAAGGCCTAACGAATGTGTTTCAGCGATCGCAGGCATACTTACAATGTGCCGTCATCCTGAGCGAATGCGAACGACCTCACTCTAGATGATTGCACGCGCATACTACTATTGTTTTCGCCGCGGCGAGTGTGTGTCGAACGCTTGCGTAGCGCAGCGCGAATTGCGAGATCCCTCGCCGTCTGCGCGACTCGGGATGACGCTGCAAATAGGCCGCTCATAACCTTCTCCACGCCCGGCCGTCGCGGGTGAGCAAATCGTCCGCTGCTTCCGGTCCCCATGAGCCGGAAGGATAAAAGAACAACTCCGGCGCATCCTTCTTGGCGTGCCACGCCTCTTCGATGGGATCGATGAAAGCCCATGCTTCTTCGACCTCGTCCCGGCGCGCAAAGAGCGTGGCATCGCCGCTCATCGCATCGAGCAGCAAACGTTCGTACGCCTCGGGACTCGCTTTCCCGAAAGACGTTCCGTAGTGAAAATCCATCTTGACCGGCTCGATGCGAAAGCTCGTGCCCGGCACCTTTGCATGGATGCGCAGCGAAATTCCCTCATCCGGTTGGATCCGAATCACCAGCACGTTCAGGTCATGCAAATCTTTGTTAAAGAGGACGGCTGGCGCTTTTTTGAAATGAATCGAAATCTCTGTTGCCGATTTGGGGAGTCGTTTCCCGACTCGCATGTAAATCGGCACCTCGGCCCAACGCCAGGTGTCGATGTAAAGCCGCAAGGCGACGAACGTTTCTGTTTGTGAATCGGCGTTGATGTTTTTTTCCTGCCGATAACCTACGACCGGTTCTCCGTTGATGGCGCCTTTGGCGTATTGACCGCGGACAACGTCGACGGCGACCTCATTGCGCGGCCACCGGCGCAGCGATCGCACTACCTTGACTTTCTCGTCGCGAATACTGTCGGCGCTCAGGTCCGTTGGCGGTTCCATTGCCGTCAGGCATAGGAGCTGCAGTAAATGATTTTGCACCATATCGCGGAGGGCGCCTGCGGTTTCGTAGTAACCGGCACGGCCTTCTACGCCGAGCGTTTCTGCCGCCGTGATTTGCACATGGTCGATGTAGTGCGTGTTCCAGAGCGGTGCGAAGATCGCGTTGGCGAAGCGAAGCACAAGGATGTTCTGCGCCGTTTCCTTGCCCAAAAAATGATCGATTCGATACGTTTGCTCTTCGGTAAAGGAATTGCGCACGGCGCGATTGAGTTCGCGGGCTGATGCCAGATCGGAGCCAAAAGGTTTTTCGATGATGACTCGTGCCCAGCTCCCCTTGCAGGTCTGGTTCAAGCCGGCAGCTTTCAGGTTCTTGAGAATCGGCTCGAACTGATCAGGAGAAGCCGCGAAATAAAAAAGCCGGTTGCCGCGGGTGCCATGATTTTTGTCGATTTCATCAAGGCGCTTGGCCAGGGCTTTGTAACCAGATTCTTCTCCGAATTCGCTCTGGTGATAAAAGATCGACTGCGCAAAGTTCTTCCAGATTTCATCCCGCACGCTCTGTCGCGAGAACTTGCGCGTGGCTTCTTCGAGATCGCTCCGGAATTCGTCGTCGGTTTTTGGCCGGCGGGCGAAGCCGACAATCTCCACGGCTGGTGGCAGGTCACCATCCGCGGCGAGGTTATACAATGCCGGTACGAGTTTGCGATGAGTGAGGTCCCCTGTGGCGCCGAAGATCACAATCGTGCATGGCTGCGGCACGGCACGTGCGGACAAACCTTCGCGTAACGGATTGGGCTGCGGCTGATCGGCGGCTCGATTCATGGCTCGGGCAAGCTATTCAGTTTTGCGACGACTAGGTAACGCGAAAATACCATTCATACAATGCATGGTCATCCTGAGCGAAGCGAAGCACCGCGCACAGGATGATTGAATGTTCTATGACTCATCGGTAATCCAGCTTCGAGTGTGAGCTCCCTCGCGTTCGCTCGGGATGACAGCAAGAGGAAAACGCTCGGCCTAAATGGGCAACGGAAATCTTCTGGTTAAGTCGAGCACTTTGCGATGCACTTTCTCCAATGCTTCGGCGTCGGTGCGATTGGCCAGCGCTTCAGCAACCAGGTCCGCGATCTCCAACATTTCCTCTTCTTTCATGCCGCGCGTTGTGATGGCAGGGGTCCCGATGCGGATACCGCCCGGCTTGAAGATTGGATAGGTATCGAATGGGATACCGTTCTTATTTACGGTGATGCCTGCCCGGTCGAGAACTTCCTGTGCTTCCTTACCGTTAATTTCCTTCGGGCGAAGATCGACGAGCATCAAATGATTATCGGTGCCCCCTGAGACGATGCGGTAACCGTGTTTGGCCAAACCGGCAGCAAGCGCCTTGGCATTCAGGACAACCTGCCGCTGATATTCGCTGAACTGCGGCTGGAGCGCCTCATGAAAGCAGACGGCTTTCGCTGCGATCACATGCATGAGCGGGCCGCCCTGCACGCCGGGGAAAACGGTGGCATCGATCTGTTTGGCGAATTTCTCTCCGCACATGACGATACCGCCACGCGGGCCACGCAGACTCTTGTGCGTGGTGGTGGTGACGAATTGCGCGTGCGGGATCGGAGTGGGATGCTGACCGCCTGCTACAAGACCTGCGATGTGCGCCATGTCGATAAACAAAACCGCGCCAACCGAATCCGCGATTTGGCGCAGTCGCGGAAAATCGATGATACGCGGATAAGCTGACGCGCCGGCGGTGATCATTGCCGGGCGGACTTCTTCGGCTTGCTTTTGCAACGCGTCGTAATCGATTTGCTCTGTCTTCTCGCTAACGCCGTACTGCGAGACGGCGTAAAATTTACCGGAGAAATTCGCGGGATGCCCGTGCGTCAGATGCCCGCCGTGTGCGAGGTTCATGGCCAGAATCTTGTCGCCCGGCCTGAGCATCGCGAAATAAACCGCCATGTTCGCTTGCGCGCCGCTATGCGGCTGCACGTTCACGTGCTCACAGCCAAACAAGCGTTTCGCGCGATCAATGGCCAATTGCTCGGCAATGTCGACATTGTCACACCCGCCGTACCAACGTTTTCGCGGATAGCCCTCGGCATACTTGTTTGTCAGCACACTGCCCTGGGCTTCCATGACTGCCCGGCTGGTGAAATTTTCGGACGCAATCAATTCAATATTTTCGCGCTGGCGTTTTTCCTCTGCCATGATCGCATCGAAAATTTCCGGATCCACTCTGCGCAAAGCGTCGCCGTAACGGGGCTGAGGTTTCGGGCCAGTCAATCCAGTCTCGATGTGGTGAGGAAGGTGATCCATCGGATAAGAAGATAGCTCGCGTGTGCGCGTCGCACCAGGTCGCACCAGTTCTCCCTGTTCGACGAACGCGAGCACGCTCGGCAGGGCATTTTGGATGATGCGAGCGCATTGTTCGTATACTTCGCGGCCAAGACCAATCGGGTCCGGCACATCGCGCCAAACCGTGGTCCCAGGCTCTTCAAATTCGCGAAGCAAAAAGGATTTTTCAGCGCCTCGGCGAAACAATGTCTGGATTGTCTCAAGGTGCGCGCCGGTCATGGCAAAAATGTGTGTCGCTCGATCGACTAGTGCGGGAGTAAGCGGTTGACTGCGCAGATTGCTGATGTCCGTGCCTGCTTCTGCGCAAACTTCTACCGCATAAAGACTTGGCGGCTGGCCGCGCACTGCGTGCACGCCAGCCGAAACAACTTCGATGTCCTTTCGGTTCCCAAGCAGACGGCGAAAAAACCCTTCCGCAATCGGGCTGCGGCAGATATTCCCTGTGCAGACAAAGAGGACGCTTTTCACAATTCGGAAAGCGCGAGCGAGCGC
>JBKPLM010000004.1:0-8865 GCA_046731655.1 Verrucomicrobiota bacterium
CAGCACCTTCAATATCAATACGTCATTACCAGCATCTCTCCTTCGCGCGTGGGCAACGGAATTCAATCGCGAACATCGGGAGGCCTCGATGCACGCGTCCATGTGGCGCTTGCGCTTCGCCGTCGTGGTTGCCTTTGGCGTGCTAGTTCTCCTGGCGAGCCGCGCAGTTGCTGAGACAAATGCCGATGCGCCTACTGGAAAACCCGACGCCGTAATTGATCTCGCAACCGGGAATGGTGTCGAGCTCGTCAAAGGTCAGTGGCGTTATAGCGATACCAAAATTATTCAGGTTGATTTCAAAGCCGCTGGCCCTGGCAAGCAACCGACGGGCAAACCGATCAAGACTTACGACTTCACTCCTCACGCCGGCGGCGCAGATTTCGACGATTCGAAGTGGGAAAAGCTCGATCCAACGACACTCGAAGCGCGCCGCTCGACCGGGCGGCTCTGCTTCAATTGGTACCGAATCAACATTACCATTCCTCCACGTGTAAACGATGTCGATCTTGCAGGAGCAACCGCTGTTTTCGAGACATCGATCGATGATTACGCTGAAATTTGGGTCGACGGCGAGATGTCGCGCGCGCTTGGTCAAAGCGGCGGCTCAGTCGTCAAAGGTTGGAACGCGCCCAACCGCTTGATCATCAATCGCAGCGTTCAGCCTGGGCAGAAAATCCAGCTCGCCATTTTTGGAGCCAACGGCCCGCTCTCAAATCCGCCGACCAATTACATCTACATGCGTGATGCAAAGCTCGAGTTTTACAAAGGCGGTGTTGTGCCAGTCGCCATCACGCCGAGCGAAGTAAATGACGAAGTCATCCGCAAAGATCCAGCGCTCGATGCGATCGTTCCGCCGAACCCGAAAGTTTTCAAACTAGCCGAAGGATTCAAATTTACAGAAGGACCCGTTTGGGATCGTACCGGCGGCTACCTGCTTTTCAGCGATCCGAACAACAACATCATCTACAAATATTCGCCAGACGGGAATGGACAGCTCGCGTTATTTCGCGAAAAGAGCGGTTACGAAGGCGCTGACATCGCAGAGTATGGTCAACCTGGTTCGAACGGCCTAACGTTCGATCCAGAAGGGCGCCTGACTATCAACCAGCACGGAAACCGTCGCGTGGTTCGCCTCGAGCCCGATGGCCAACTGAGCGTACTGGCGGACAAATTTGAAGGCAAACGCCTCAACAGCCCTAACGACCTCGTCTACCGCAGCGATGGTACGCTCTACTTCACCGATCCACCGTTCGGTTTGCCAAAGTTTTTCAAAGATCCGCGCAAGGAATTGCCGTTTAGCGGCGTCTTTGCAGTACAGAACGGAAATCTGAAACTCGTTACAAAAGACTTTACCGGCCCAAACGGAATCGCGTTTTCACCGGACGAAAAATATTTGTACGTAGGTGACTGGGACGAGAAAAAGAAGGTCGTCATGCGCTACGAGGTGCAAGCCGACGGCTCGCTCAAGAACGGAAAGCTCTTCTTCGACATGACGAGCGCCGGAACAGAGGACGCGCTCGACGGAATAAAAGTGGACAAGGCCGGCAACCTGTATGTCTCCGGTCCCGGCGGTCTCTGGATTCTCTCACCAGAAGGAAAACATCTCGGCACGATCATTCCACCGAAACATCCGCACAATTTCGCATGGGGGGATGCTGACGGAAAAACTCTCTACCTCTGTGCGCGCAGCGGCCTGTATGGCATGAAGCTCAACATCGAAGGAATCCGGCCGTGAAGCGGGGCGCTGTAACCGGGGGCGATGACCCCGGCCTCGCAAAAGCTCCGATAAGCCGGTGTCGACGCCACGGGCTACAACTTTATCGCGTGATCTTATGTGGCGCGCATTAAGGGAACATTGGCCCGAATATCTTTGTGAAGCCGCCGAGCTCGGCCTCTTCATGATTTCAGCGGGCCTATTTACGATCCTTCTCTGGTATCCAAACTCACCGGTTCCAACAATGATTCCAAGTGAGTTCGTTCGTCGGATGCTGACCGGCATTGCGATGGGCAGTACCGCTAGCGTGCTGATTTTCTCGCCGCTCGGAAAACGATCTGGCGCTCACTTCAATCCCGCTGTGACGCTGACCTTTTGGCGCCTCGGCAAAGTCAAAAATTGGGACGCCGTATTTTACATCATCGCGCAGTTCATCGGTGGAATTGTCGGCGTTCTGGCGGTCGCAGCGTTCATTCGCGAAGCGCTCTCGCACCCGGCGGTGCATTACGCCGCTACGTTGCCGGGTCCGCAGGGCATGATCGTTGCATTCGTCGCCGAATTCGCGATCGCTTTTGTGTTGATGTCGGTGGTGCTTCGCGTGAGCAACACGCCGCATATTGCACGGTACACCGGACTGTTTGCGGGGGCTCTGGTCGCCACCTACATAACTCTGGAGGCGCCCTTTTCAGGGATGAGTATGAATCCGGCGCGCACATTCGGCTCCGCGTTCGTTGGCCATCTTTGGACTGGTCTCTGGATTTACTTCACGGCGCCGGTGCTGGCGATGCAATTGGCAGCGGCGCTTTATCTTCGCGGCAAAGGCGTCGTCTATTGCGCGAAATATCATCATTACAATCGGCACCGCTGCATCTTTAATTGCCGCTTCCCGGAATTGCTCGCGCGGGAAGCTGTAGCCGGCGGCGTTGACGCCGGTCGCCGGAATCAGGGAGTAACGCAGCCGGGGTCATCGCCGCCGGCTACAATGACTTTGTGAACCCACAATCGGCCAAGCGTCTTTCACTCCTTCTGTTGGTCGTTGCGTTCAACTGCATCGCTGCGAACGCCGCAACCTCCGTTGAATCCGTCGGAATGACGGTCAGCGACATGGATCGCGCGGTGGAATTCTACTCTGCGCTGACATTTCAGAAAATCGCGGACATCGAAGTTCTTGGTAATGAATTTGAACACTTGGAAGGCGTATTCGGCGCACGAATGCGGATCGTTCGAATGCAGCTCGGCAATGAATATCTTGATCTAACGCAGTATCTCGCTCCCCCCGGGCGCCCGATTCCCGCGGATTCGCGAAGCAACGATCTTTGGTTTCAACACATCGCGATTGTGGTGCACGACATGGACCAGGCATTTGAAAAACTCCGCGCGCTGAAAGTGCAATTTGTTTCGACGGGTCCGCAGACGTTGCCGCCGTCAATAAAAGCCGCGGCCGGGATCAAGGCATTCTATTTTCGCGATCCGGATGGGCACAATCTGGAGATCATTTATTTTCCACCGGGCAAAGGCGATCCGCGCTGGCAGAAAAAAACCGACAAACTCTTTCTCGGCATCGATCACACCGCGATTGGGATCGCCAGCACAGAGGCGAGTTTGAAGTTCTATCGCGATCTGCTTGGACTGCGCAAAGCTGGGGAGAGCGAAAATTTTGGGACAGAGCAGGAACATTTGAATCAGGTATTTGGCGCGCACCTTCGCATCACTGGAATGCGTGCCGATTCCGGGCCAGGCATTGAGTTTCTCGAATATCTCACCCCTCGCGACGGACGATCGCGTCCGCCGGACCTCCACGCGAACGACATCGTCCATTGGCAGACGATGATAGCGACCGACGATATCGATCTTTTGGCGAAGAAATTACGCGACGCGCGCGTCAGTTTTGTTTCGCCCGGCGTGGTGATGATGCCAAAAGACAACGAGGGATTTTCAAAAGGCGCGCTGGTGAGAGATCCCGACGGACACAGCGTGTTACTGATTCAGCGGTAGCCGTAACCGGCGGCGGTGACGCCGGTGCGTGTGAGATGAACACTCTCAGCCGGGGTCAACGCCTCCAGCTACATTTTCCTGCGCATACCAAACTCGAGCTGGATGCATTACTCGAGTAATCTCTTGGCGAAACCGCTCCTCTTGAAACGGCCACAACGACATTACTGGTTCGCAGCATTCTTCGGATTTGGCGCGACAATGTGTCTTCTTACAATCGTGTTGCTCGTTTTCCCGGGAACGAAGCTGGAATCGCTATGGAATCTGAACCCTGAAGCTCGTGTTGCGTTTCAATCACTCGGGAGTTGGTCGATCCTGCTCATGTTAGCCGTCGGAATCGGATGCGCTTTGGCAGCTATCGGCCTCTGGCGTGGAACGATTTGGGGCATCCGTCTGGGACTGGCGATCCTCTTCATCAACATTATTGGCGCCCTAATAAACGTAGTCACACGCCACGATTATCGAACACTGACTGGCCTACCCATCGCAGGCGCAATGATCTTCTACTTGGTGCGCTCCGCGGCTAGCCGCAAAGCTAATTGAATGCTGCGTCGCCGTAGTTGTAGCCGGCGGCGGGGACGCCGGCTGATGTGCAGCGCGTGAGATCTGCTCTGGCCGCCGGGGTCAACGCTCCCGGCTACAGATTCTCGCGCGCGTAGCGAAGCGCGCGGGCCATCCAGACCAGCTCGTCCAGGAATTTCTTCACGCGACCGCTGTAAGCCGGATCAGTGATTTTGCCGGTGGCAGAATCGAAGAGTTTTCCTGCCGTGCCGAAATAAACGTCCGAGAAAATCGTAACCAACCCGAGCTCACGCAGCACGGGGAGCAAGCTTTGGATCATGCGCGCACCGCCAAATGGACCTGCTGAAACGCCGCAGACACCGACCGCTTTGTGAACGTATTCCTTCAGGTTTGTGTCGAGCACATGTTTCAGCAGACCTGGGAAACTGTGATTGTATTCCGGCACGACGAGAATCAGGCCGTCGGCACGTGCGACCGTGGCCGAGAAGTGACTATCCTTGAGTGCTTCGCCAGCGTCATCGACACGGAGAGAAATTTTCCGGATATCGATCAATTCGGTCTCGATATCCCCTCGCTTTGATACTTCGCCAAAAACGAAGTTCGCGGCCGGTTCAGTCAATCGCCCCTGTCGCGGCGTGCCGATCACGACCGGGAGGAAAACGGGTCCAGTCAGGTCTTGCGTAGCCATGCTCCGATTTGTCGCTCCAGCGCAGGCGACCTTACACTGGACGAGCGAGCGAAATCATTTTAGTCAGGATTGCGCCGTTGGAGCAGCATGGTCCGGCTTTATAACGCATCGTTGCGCGCTTTTCGGAAACAGCGACTTCAGTGTAACTGACCGTACTTGCATCCCGGCGATGCATACAGATCGAGAACGGCCCGCGCTTGGGCGAATGAGAACAATGTAGCTGTCGGAGCCAATTCAGGCTTCTCGTAGATTGGCTAGCGTGCGCTGCGTCGCAAATACGCTGCCGCTCAAGTTGTGCGCGTCGTTCGTCAAAGCCAGATGAAAACCAATGCATTGGTCGCCATTTGTGATCGCGCCTGGTCAACGATTCGAAATTCCAGCGCCATTCAGTTACGAGTCTTTCCGATGGCACTATCGCGATCAACCGAAAGGGACGCAGTTTTCGCAGAGGCAGCCTTCCTATACCATCTGCGATCTCGTTCGTGCTGGATTTACCGGCAAGCGCCCTAACGACTTCTCCCCGGCTAAGGACATCATGCTTCGGCTCCCTCTCGACGCGGTGCCAATTAATTAACGCAAGGCAAACACCAGCATCATTCGTGGAAATCCACGTGCCGCCGGCCGGTTCACTCGGATACACTACGCGGCGACTCTCAAGATCGACAATCGTTGGCGCGAGAGCGGTAGAGCGGTTCAGTTTCTCATCGCGATTCATCGCGAGATAAAATCCATGTGCTTTGGGGAGAAGTGAAACGGTGCACATTAATCGGCTAATGGATACGATAGCGCAGCGGCCGAATATTGCCGCCAATTCCGCCAGAGCGCCGTCAACGATGAAGGTGCATGGCCATTCGCTCTGTTCCTCGCGCCAATAGCGAAGACCATTCTCCACTGTCGAAACAACGTCCGATACGCCGAGAAGAGCGAGTTGCGTGCGTCATAAATGCTGGTCGCTTCTGAAGTAGCGCCGTTTAACTCGACGATCTGGAAGTTGCGCCCTTGTTTGAAGTCTTCCTCGTTCTGGTAACGAATGTCGTATCGGCCGATAAAGAAACCAGGCAATCTCTGGGAGATCTCATCGATCACACCCGCCAGCTCATCCGTATGAAGATGCATTCCATCGCGAAAAATGCAGCCCTGCGCATGATTACCAGTTTCGACGAGTCTTAAAGTCTCACCCAGAGCTAGGACCTCGTTGCGACGGTTAATAAAGCGCTGAAGATAAATCCCTGCCATAAGTGATGCGCGGGAGTCTGCACGGATTAGTTCTTCTATGGTGCGCGTCCCATCTCCAACGATCGCAGGAAAGATCTTCTCTGTGATCGCGAAGATGTGTCCACCTGATTCGCCTGGGAAGCGATAGTAAAAAACCCCGGCTTCATGCGGCCCAACAACGTAGCGTTGGACAATCACAGGCGCGTTAACTTCCTCCAGATATTCTAAGACTGCGCGCATTGACTGGATCAGCTTCACGCCATTGCCGCGCTGGCCAACGTCTGGTTTAAGAATAAATGGCAGCCTGATTTTGTGCTCGCAACAGAGCCGGTGCAGACAAAGCAGACGATCGGAGGTTGTTTTTCCATCCAACAAGAAGGCCTCCGCCACGAATTCACGACTGCCGCAGCGAAGTTCGTTGAGAATTTTCAACTTCGATTCGCCGATGAATCCGCCGGTAGCCATCCCTGGGTTTGCCGAAGTTGGCACGCTGAAACTGCGATAGCGAACGGCCAGACATAGGTAGTAAACGCCCACCGGAATGTAAAACAGCCACGACGGCCAAAACTCCCAGCGCATCCAGCGACGCGCGAATGCTGGTAGTCGTAGCCGAGGGCGTTGACCTCGGCTGTTCTCAGTCGCGGACACGGTCGCATGACCGGGGTCAACGACCCCGGCTACAGTAGCCAGAGCAAGTTTTCGGAAAGCAAAAAGCGTTATGCTTAGAACAAGTGCAGTGAAGACAATCGCGCCGATCTTGCCGTGGAAAAACGAGAACCAAATCAGTGTCTGCGAACCAAGCACCTTTGTGATAGCGAAAATCCCTCCGATCCAGAGAAGCGCAGCCAAAGCTGTGATGAGAGCAAAGCGAACTGGCGGCATCGAAAGAAGACCAGCTGCGAGGTAAGTCGGCAACCGCGTACCGGGAACGAACCGGCTAACGAGCAAGGTCAGGGATCCGCGCTGATTGAATTTTTCCTGACAGCGCTCGATGGCAGCGGCGTCGGCAAATCGGGCAACCCATTGACGTTGCAGAATGGGTCTGCCCAGGCAACGAGCGAGCGCGTAGAGACCCAAGTCGCCCAGCCAGATTCCAATAAAACATGCTGTAAACCCCAGCGGCCAGCTAACCGGTCCGCCAAAAATCGACAATGCCGACGAAACTGTTGCGGCGTCTTCTGAAACGAAGCTCAGCAAAATGATTGCGGTCGAAGCAAAAACAGCTGGCGCAATCATGGGTTCGATCAAGCCGCTTTTGGTTCTTCGGCGTGGTATTTCAAAGTCGATGGTGCGACGCCGAATCCAGCAGGTAATCGCACGTCAAGAAGACCGCATATCACCGCGATTAGCGCATAGTGATGAATCGCATGCGCGACGGCGTACATGAGTTCGCGGCCAACTGTGGATCCGATCAGCGGTGCACCGTCGAGTTCGTAGTTTATCTTGCCTCGGACCTTAATTGGGCTCTCGAGAAATCGCGTTGGGATGGATTCACAAGCGCACAGAATTCGACGTGTTTCGGCAAGCGCGAACATGCAATCATTCTCGACCCAGGAGTTTCGCTCGCGATGATCGTAATCGATCTCGCCAGTGTCCAGGCCTAACAACAGACTCTTGAAATGATCAAGGCAATGCCGGTAATGCCCGCCAACAGTGGAACCAAATACGGTAGGTAGTTTGCGCTTGTAATCTTCATCGCTGAGGGAATTCAGCAGCGCTTCGCCCTGGCGCAATACCTCGGCGATGGCCTCGTGTAACGGCGATCCTGTAGCCGGCCGCGTTGAGGCCGGCTGGCCGGGGTCAGCGCCCCCGACTACAGCAGGGGTGTTGTGCAATGGCGATCGTTTCATAGATAAGCTCCGATCAGTGGAAGGCGTCGGCGTTGCAAAAAGAGCAGGACCACGCTGCACGCGGCCACCGCGAGCGCCAGGCCGAAGAGCAATCCGCCGTCGCCCATCACCACGATGCCAAGCAGCGTGAGATGGCTAAAGATCGCGCCGAACATGAGGGCAAGGGCCAGACCGGCTCCCAACCATGTGGTTGGTGGAATCAGGATCAAAATCGCTGCGATCAGTTCAGCGACGCCCGAACCGATGCGTCCCCACGGCTCAAGCCCGACTTTCGTGAAAATGTAAACAGATTCAGGAGCGGCGGTGAACTTGAAGAAAAGCGTTTGTAACAGAATTACCGCAGCCGCGCTGCGGCAGATCCAGGCAATAATAGTAGATGTTCTCATAGCGTTGTTCCTCATTCGTCGCGCGACCTGTGCGATCCTTACAGAGGTGCGCCCTATTGTAGCCGGGGTCGTTGACCCCGGCCGGCGTCAGCGCTGCCGGCTACAGCTATTGCCGCAGTGCTTGCTTCAAACGCTCTTTCGCCTCCGATGGAAGCTTCGAGTCCGATACTTCACCAATCTTTTCCGGAAATTCGCGGGGTACGATGCGCATGTATTTGAGTTGTTTCGCGTATCGCTGGCAAAAAGAGCACATGAGATAATGGATCCGCAGTTTAACTCGCGTGATCAGCGGCAAGTTCTTTTCCATTCCCAACGATAAAATCCGAGTGACCTCCGGACATGTGGGGGTAAATCTGCAAATCAACAGCACGATCTGCAGTTGAAGCCAATTGCGATGCTCCTGAACAACAGAGTCGTCGTCCGGTGGCCGCGGGTTTGGCGTCCATTCCGAAAGTGGTTTTAGCTTGTTAATGGCCAACCTCCGGGTTCTCGAACCAG
>JBKPLM010000005.1:0-7930 GCA_046731655.1 Verrucomicrobiota bacterium
GATCGGCAAGGATCGCGGTCGTGGCCGCAAGCGATGTGCGGAGAAAGGATCGGCGCGTCTGCATGAATCGCTCCCGACGCCATCCTGCACAGATAAGCTTGCGATTGAAACGGTGAAAACATGAACGAGAGCACCCGGCAAGTCGTCGGTTTGATGTTTGATGGAACGTAGATAAGACGAAAGATGTGAAAGCGATTCGCGTGCATGAATTTGGGGGTCCGGAAGTTCTGCGGCTCGAAGAAGTACCGACGCCGCAGTCAGGTCCAGGTGAAGTGCTCGTTCGAATGCACGCGATCGGTGTTAATCCGGTGGAGACTTACATCCGGGCGGGAACGTATGCGCGACTGCCGGAGTTACCTTACACGCCAGGTAACGACGGCGCAGGCGTGGTTGAGCAAATTGGCGACTCCGTCACGGAGTTTAAGCCGGGCGACCGTGTTTACACCGGGGGATCATTGACCGGCAGGACGTATGCTGAGTTTGCGTTGTGCAAAACGGCGCACGTACATCGACTGCCGGAAAATGTTTCATTCGCGCAAGGAGCGGCTATGGGCACGCCGTACGCGACGGCGTATCGCGGGTTGTTTCAGCGCGCGGACGCCAAGCCCGGCGAAACCGTGCTGGTGCACGGCGCGAGCGGCGGGGTCGGGACCGCGGCGGTGCAACTTGCGCGTGCTCGCGGTCTGCGCGTATTCGGCACCGCAGGCAGTGACGAAGGATGCAGACTCGCGCGCGAACAGGGCGCGCACGAAGTGTTCGATCACCGCGCGTCTGATCATTTCGAGCAGATCATGAACGCGACCAGTGGGCATGGCGTTGATGTGATCGTAGAATTGCTCGCGAACGTGAATCTCGGGAAAGATCTAACCATTCTCGCGAAGGGAGGTCGTGTCGCGATCATTGGTAGTCGCGGCCGGGTGGAGATCGATCCGCGCGACGCGATGCAGCGAGATATTGACCTTCGCGGAATGGTATTGCCGAACACGCCACCGGCACAGATGGCAAGTATTCACGCCGCGCTCGTGGCCGGTTTGGAAAACGGGACGTTGCGTCCGGTAATCGGCAAAGAATTTCCGCTGGCCGAAGCGGCCCAGGCGCACCGAGCGGTCATGAAACCGGGAGCGCTTGGGAAAATCGTGCTACGCACAAGTGAAAAGTAATAGGTCAGAAGGAATACGGAGCGATTATGGCTGTAAGCGCGCCACTAAGACTTCGCAATCACTGCCGTAATCTTTCGCAATACAATTTGTAAAGTAGATCGCTTTTCCGTCGGGCGACCACCGCGGCGCTGTTCCGCGGCCTTCCGTATTCGCGACCAGACGCGGGCCGGTGCCATCCGCGTCCATGATGAATATCTGGTAGCCATGGCCACGGCGATTCGATGCGAACGCGATCTGCCTGCCATCGGGCGACCATGCCGGCCAGCCATCGAAGAAAGGGTTGTTCGTAAGATTACGCTGGTTTGAGCCGTTGCTATCGGCAACAAAGACCTCGGAGTTCTCCTCGCCGATAATTTTGCGGAACGCGATATGTTTCATATCGGGCGACCACGAACCGTAGGTATTGATCCCGCCGGTGATGAGTGGCGTGATTTTCTTGGTGGTTAAATCGACTGCGTTAATGTTGGCAGAATTTTTCTTCGGCGGCTGCAGGTCGTCGTTCGTGCAATAGATCACTCGTTTGCTGTCGGCGGACCAGTTTGGGTGGATGGTATTCTGCTCCGGCGGTGTAAGCACTTCTACGTTGCTGCCATCAGTTCCCATGACCGCGATGCTGTGACGGTCCTTGGTTATGACCACGAACGCGATCTTGCTCCCATCCGGTGACCAAGCGGGATCTTCGTGATCGGCATCGTCAGGGGTAAGCTGAATGACGTTGGAGCCGTCGATGTCCATGGCGAACAATTGTTCCTTCCCGGAAAGCATCGAGATAAAGACGAGCTTTTTGCCGTCCGGTGAAGGGAACGAGTCGAAATTTTGGGCATGAGTGATCTGCACCGGAATGGAAATTGCCCTGTCAGCGGCGGCAACGGCATGCAGCCACATGAGTGATGGTATTGATAGAACCGAGAAAGCAGCCAGACGCAGGATGGAAGAATTACGACACGAAGTCATGACTGCCTTGTAAGCGATGAACATGTGCTGTTCTAGCGCTTCGCTTCGCGGTACTTAACACGATCCATTTTCTCAAAGTCGCTGTCTTGCGTCCAGATAATTGCATTCAGCCCACGGGCGGTTGCCAAAATAATGCTGTCGGCCATCGGAAGTTTTTCTTGCTGACTGATCCGGGCCGCTGCAACGGCTAGCGCAGTGGATAACTCAACGACCTGCCCATGCTGAAGCACTGAGACAGCCTCAAGCGCTGCGCGCTCAGCTCTTTGCTGCAAGACACGCTTGTAAACTTCGAAAACGACGATTGTGGGCACCACCAGATCGCGACTTCTTTCGATGGCGGGAGCGAAAAAATCTGCGTTTGGCCCATCAGCGAAATATTCCAGCCATGCTGAGGAATCGACCAGGTTCACACGCGATCTTTTTCCCGGGGCACCGAGCTATCAATCCCGCGCAGAAAACCGCGCATCTGTTTTGCAGAACGAATCGGAAACAACTGGATGTGGCCATGATTCTCGACCACATTGAATGTGGTTCCCGGTTCCAGTTTAAGCGCTTCTCGCACGTCTTTTGGAATTACCACCTGAAATTTCGGGGATAACGTTGTCCGCGACATTGATCGATCTTAAATCTGTAAAACAATGATCGTATCGATGTTTAAAATCAAGCTCTAATGAGGTAAGGTGAGTTTCAAAGCAGCAAGGCTGGCGCTACCGTAAGTCTCGTTGCGATAGGAATTGTCCATGGAAATTCATCAGTTGCGCTATTTCATTGCAGTGGCGGACGAAGGAAGCTTTTCGCGCGCGGCCGCGAAAGTGCGCGTTGCTCAACCTTCGCTCAGTCAACAGATCCGAAAACTGGAGGCGGAAGTCGGCCAACCGTTATTCGACCGTCTGCCGCGTTCGGTTGTTCTCACTGAAGCCGGCCGGTGTTTGATTGATTATGCGCGCCAAATTTTGGCGTCGATCGGCGATGCTCGCCGTTGCGTAGACGAACTCAAAGAGGAGATCGCCGGCGCGCTGGCAGTTGGCGCGATTTCCACGATCGCGCCGTATGTGCTCCCGGAATTGGTCGTGACATTCCAGAAACATTATCCTCAAGTGACCCTTGAGATCGTGGAAGACGTGACTGCCGGCATTACTCGACGAATTGAAGCTGGCGAACTGGATGTCGCGCTGGCGTCCACTTGCCAGCAAAGTCCAACTTTACGACGCGAATCCTTAGCCAGTGAGCCTTTGCTGGCGCTGGTGCCTGAAGGACATCCTCTGGCAAAGAAGACGGTGGTAGAATTGGACGATCTCAAATCACAGCGGTTTCTGCTCCTGCACGAGATGCATTGTCTGTCGCAACAGGTCAATCATTTGCTCGAGTCACGCCGTCTCCGGCCGGAGATCGCGCTGGCTGGCAGTCAGCTTAGCACGATCGCGAACATGGTCGCGGCCTCGATCGGCGTTTCAATTGTGCCGCAACTGATGGTGAAACACTACGCCACGCCCGGATGCGTCAGCCTGCCGTTCGCTCCCCCGGTTCCGGAGCGCGAACTCAATCTTCTTTACAATCCGCTGCGATTTCAGAGCAAAGCGGCCGCAGCGTTCCGTCAGGAAGCTGCAGCTGCCTTGTCAGGACAAGAGTCGCCAGTCGCTCGTGACGCGACGGAGTGACGTTCTTATCTCATTTTCTCCAACGCCATCGCCACCAGCGATAACATTGGCCAAACGGCGAGAATCAGAATTACTCCAAAGCCGGCAAGCTCAGGCCCATAATGCGGGCGGGCCCTGTGCACGTATCGATCCTCCAGGAACCGGGAAATGCGTTGTCCAATCGGCATTCTAGTCTCCATATGATTTTATCCTCCTCTAATTGTTGTTCTGTGTTGGTTGATAAAAATTAAATTAAACGTCCATGTTTTCATGGGGACCTGCTTGAGAACGTCGCAGTTCTTAACGACGCGTTGCAGATGACCCAGAACCTGGCCGAGCTGTCAGCCGATTAAGTTCCAGGACCGGTCGTTTCCCTTGGCTGTTCCCATCCCTAAACCTTGACCGTTCACACAGTGAACTGGCCACACCTTGGGCACCGGTTGAAATACTTTATGCGTCTAGTCGCGATAGGATTTGCCTATTCGGGGAGCTTCTGGGGAGCACCGGGGTCGGCGAACCCGGCTACAGCGCTATAGTTCAAGCATTGTGCCGCGGCACTTTGGGCTGCCGCAATGGCAAGCGTATTTCTTTTTTGATTCTTCCGTGATCGGTTCGTCAATTTCCAGCCCATAATCGTAAAAGAGTTCCTCCCCGGGCTGGATATCGCGCATCGCATCGATAAAGATGCGATCGTCTTCCTCGTTGGCCTCGCAGTTTGGATCGCAGGAATGGTTGATCCAGCGCGCGTCGTTGCCGCCAACCTGTGGATTGATTACCTGGCCGTTATCCAGTCCAAAATTGAATGTGTGCGGATCGTTCTCGTCGTTGGGAGCGGCTTCCCAGGAGGTGCGTTCGCCGGTGTATTCGATAATGCGAGTGCCTCCGGGAATGAACTGCATGGCGTAAACGCCGCGACCGTGCACATCGGACTTGCGAACCTCGATCTGCACGGCTCGCTTTCGAGTTTTGCGTTTCTTCGCCATGTCCAGTGGGGAATTAAGCCGCAAGAAAAAACCAGGAATCAAGAACTAAGAATTGGGAAACGCAATTGATGGTGAATATTTGCGGTATGAGACCAGAAGAACGTACCTGCCTTGAATCGATCGACACGATTTTACGATCCGACACTGTTCGCCGACAAATTCGCCCTGTTGTCGAACGTGTTCGCGCGAAGCTGGGCCGGAAGAAAGAAGCGTTAATGACGTGGGAACCGCTCCCGTTAACCATTTTCGGCGGCGCGTTACCGGGTGAGATCCGATCTGCCTGGGTATTTGTGTTGCGGGCGGGCGCGGACACAGGCGCGGAGCGCCATCCGAACAGTCATCAGCGCATGATGTCGTTTGAAGGCCGCGGCGATATGAAAACTGGAGAGCCGGGACAATGGCAATCGAATGTGTTGATCGGTAGTGACGAGGCGCCGCTGGAACAGCGTTGGATTTCAATTCCGCAAAATGTCTGGCATCGTCCGGTGGTTGGCGCAGACGCCGATTGGGTGGTGGTTTCCTTTCACACTGTTCCGGCCCCGGAACTGATTGAAGAAAAGCCGGATGACAGTAGCAAAGACGGAATGAAGCAGATGAAGTATTTGGACCGAAAATAAAAAGGATCTGAGTGAGATATGAAGCAATTTTTGGTCGTTGCGCTGACACTTATCACTGCCTCGAGCTCGATCCAGGCGAACCTGGGCGATGGCGCCGACAGAATTGAGGACTTATATGGCAACCTGGTCCAGAGACAGTTGCGCGATGACGGAACTGTCAGCGTCCTCTACCATAAGGGTCGCTACCTTTACCTTGTGATCTTTGCCAACGACCGGAGCATTTCGGAAAGCTATTCTCATATGAATGGCAAGGATCTGTCCGAAAAAGAGATTACAAAATTCCTGAAAGTAAATGCCGCTGGTGGGACATGGATTCCTGCCAACACGCCGAAAGAACGGCGCTTTAAAAGAAGTGACAACAGAGCTGAGGCGACGTACGGAATCGCGAGCGGACGTCGGGCGCTGACGGTGCGGGCGCTTGATACCAAGCGATAAGCGTCGGAATGCTTCAGGGAATTGGTCGTAAATTGCGACCGGTTCGGCTCGCTTGAGATCACAAGACGTGACTCCAAGCAAAGGCTTCAGAGTGCGGGAGCGCGCTTCGGCAACACCAGGGCGGCAACTATGCCTACAAACAAAAAGCCGATGATCTGGATGAACATGTAGCTGGCGGTGTAGACACAAGGAAAGCCATACCAGTTCCAATAAGAAACATTGGTGGCAATGGCGGCGAGAATTCCGGCAAGCAAAACGAAGCCGACCCGCCCGGCAAAACTCGCGATGGCTGTCTGGGCGAGGAGCAATACGACCAGGATCGATTCTACCAATTCGGTCGCGAATTCGATGGTCAACGCTTTTGCGAATGCGAACGGCCGCGCGTAATTATAAAGCAAGAGACCCGACGGACCGCTAGCCATCTTTGCTGCGGCTTGTTTCATCGCTTCGTTCTTTTCCTGCCGAGTTGCGTTCGACCCGACACCGAGGCCCGGAAAAAAGTAAAGGCCCGACTTTTCTGCGATGTTCGATTGCATGGCGGGGAGGACAGCTTGTTCATTGGGAATTACACTAATTCCAGCTTCGCCCAGAGGCAACGCCATGTGGGCGATTGAGGTCCAGATAAACATGGCGACCGCGCCGAGAATACCAGCGAGAAGAATTTTCATAAGCGGAAGAATGAAGATTGGAGGAGGAATTTAGAAGGAAAAATTCAGGATTTGGAAAACGGAATAGACTGAAGTCAGAACGAAGAATGCTAGTTCCTTCTTCGTCTTTCGCTGAGATTCCAGGTCAGCGCTTTGATCCGGCAATCGCAGAGGCGGCTATGATTTGATGGGGAAAATCTGTGCATCCGATTGCCACCGAAGTTTGACTCGGCTGCAGTCTGTCGTAGAGTTGGCGGCTCTCCCGCGCGGGAGAGTTTTCCCCAATGAATAGAATTCGTAATATCGCCATCATTGCGCACGTCGATCATGGCAAGACTACCCTGGTCGATCAGCTGTTGCGCCAATCGGGCACGTTTCGCTCCAACCAAAAGATTGAAGAGCGCATGATGGATTCGATGGATCTCGAGCGCGAAAAAGGAATCACCATTCGCGCGAAGAACGCAGCCTTTGAGTGGAACGGTTACCGGATCAACATCGTCGATACACCCGGTCACGCCGATTTTGGCGGCGAAGTCGAGCGGATCATGAAAATGGTGGACGGCGTATTGCTTGTTGTCGATGCGCACGATGGGCCACAGGCGCAGACGCGTTTTGTTTTGCGCAAGGCGATGGAGAACAAACTGAAGCCGGTTGTTGTCATCAACAAGGTCGACAGAGAAAACGCGCGTCCTCACAAAGTCCTGGACGAAATTTTTGATCTCTTCGTCGAACTGAAAGCGACCGACGAGCAACTCGATTTTCCGATCGTTTATGCCAGCGCAAAGAACGGTTTCGCCATGCGCGAACTGCACGAAAACAGCGAAGACATGACGCCGCTTTTCCAGGCGATTGTGCAACATGTCCCGCCGCCAAAAATTTCGAGCGAGCCGTTCTTTCAAATGCTCGTTTCGAATCTGGATTACAGCGATTACCTGGGGAGAATCGCCCTGGGCCGCATTGTCAGCGGGCGCGTTGCAGTCGGGGACTCCATTGTCTGCATTCACCGCGATGGCCGCCATGAGCGGGCCACAGTCACCGCGCTTTTTACGTACGCAGGATTGGAGCAGGTGGAAATAAAGCACGCGACTGCCGGCGACATCATTGGACTGGCCGGTTTCGAGGAAGTTTATATCGGCGAAACCCTCGCAGACCGTGAAGAACGGACGCCGCTTCAATTTGTAGATATCGACCCGCCTACGATTCGTATGCACATTCTGGTCAACGATTCACCGTTTGCCGGGCGCGAAGGAAAATTTGTGACTGCGCGGAACATTCGCGAACGCCTTATTCGCGAGACGCGCGGCAACGTCTCACTCCAGGTGAACGACACGGAAACCGCGGGGGCATTTGAGATCAACGCGCGCGGCGAAATGCAGATCGCGATCCTGATCGAGCAAATGCGACGCGAAGGCTACGAAGTCATGGTGTCGCGTCCCGAAGTGATTTCCCATCGCGCAGAGAATGGCACGCTGCTCGAGCCGCTGGAAGATCTTTACG
>JBKPLM010000006.1:0-15843 GCA_046731655.1 Verrucomicrobiota bacterium
CTTGTGGGCGAGGCAGCGTTGCAAAGTTTCGCGCGCGTGATCCAACCGCTGTTGCGCGTCGCGCACGCGGTTGAGCAACTGGCGCGCGAGCGCGCGGGCGCCACCGTCGATATGTCGCTGGAGATCGTTAATATCGGGCACAATTAGTTCCGCGGCGGCGCTCGGTGTCGGCGCGCGCAAATCAGCAACGAAATCGCAGATGGTGAAATCGATCTCGTGACCGATCGCGGAGACAATTGGCACCGCGGAATGAAAAATCGCGCGCGCGACAATCTCTTCATTGAACTCCCATAAATCTTCGATGCTCCCACCGCCGCGCGTGACCACGATTAGATCCAGAGGCGAGAACGCCTCGTTAGGCAAAGCGAGTTCGCGGACGGCAACAGCGATCTCTTGTGCGGCTCCGATTCCCTGCACCCGGACAGGGTTGATCAGAATCTGCAACCACGGCGCGCGACGGCGCAGCACGTTCAGCATATCGCGAATAGCTGCCCCGCTTGAGGAGGTGACGATTCCAATTCGTCGCGGAAATTTTGGTAACGGCCTTTTGCGTTCGGGCGAAAACAATCCTTCTGCTTCGAGTTTGCGCTTGAGCGCTTCAAATTTTGCCTGGAGTAGTCCGATTCCGCGCGGCTGAAGAATCTGAACATTGAGCTGATATTGTCCGCGCGCTTCGAAAACGGTGACGGTGCCGTAAACCTGCACCTGGGCTCCGTCGACAAGAGGTTGCCCCGAAAGCCTTCGAGGTAGCGTGTCGCGCCAGATAACGCACGCGATCTGGGCGCGCTGATCTTTAAGTGTGAAATATTGATGACCGCTGGGGTGCAGTTTGTAATTCGAAATTTCGCCTTGGACCCACACTGCGCGGAATTTTGTCTCGAGTGTACCGCGGATTTGTCGGGTCAGTTCGCCGACGGTGAAAACCTTGGCGGTTTGCGGGAAGAGATCGGTCCTTAACTGCATCGAGGAAAACGTCGAACGTTCAACGCCCAACGTCCAACGCTCAATTGGACGAATCTGTCTGGCGTCTGTGTCAGACGCCATGCCGTTTCACAAAAACGGCCTACAGTAATTCCGCTTGCATACCACCAGGCGGTTTAAGTCCGAGCTTGCGATAGGCATTCGCTGTAGCGACGCGGCCTTGAGGTGTGCGTTTAACGTAACCTTCCATAATCAGATACGGCTCGTTCACTTCTTCGATTGTCCCCGCTTCTTCGCCGATGGCGACTGCCAGTGAGTTCAAACCGACCGGACCGCCACCGAATTTGTGAATTAACGTTTCAATGATCCGCTTGTCCCATTGATCGAATCCGTCCCGATCGATCTCAAGCATGACGAGGGCGCGATCCGCCAGTTCCGCGGTGATTTTACCTTCGGCTTTGACCTGCACGTAATCGCGCACCCAACGCAACAGATTGTTCGCCGTGCGCGGCGTGCCGCGTGTGCGCGCGGCGATCTCCGCTGCGCCGGCTGAATCAATTTCGACACCAAGCAACCGGGCGCTGCGCATAATGATTTTCTGCATTTCTTCAGCGTGATAATAATCGAGCCGCGCGGTCATTCCGAAACGCGACCGGAGCGGCGCGCTCACCATTCCGGCGCGCGTGGTAGCGCCGATCAATGTGAACTTGGGCAGATTCAGACGCAGGCTGCGGGCCTGCGGTCCTTGGTCGATGATGATGTCGAGCCGGTAATCTTCCATTGCCGGATAAAGATATTCTTCGATGGTCGGCTGGAGCCTATGGATCTCGTCGATGAACAGGACGTCACCTTTTTCGAGGCTTGTTAAAAGACCGGCCAGCTCGCCCGCCTTTTCAATCACAGGGCCGCTGGTGTTCTTGATGTTCACGTTCATCGCATTCGCGATGATGTAAGCCAGTGTTGTCTTGCCAAGGCCGGACGGTCCGCTTAACAGAATGTGTTCGAGCACGTCCCCGCGCTTCTTTGCAGCTTCCACCATTAACTCCAGCCGCTCGCGAACTTTTATCTGGCCAGTAAACTCGCTGAAGGCCGGCGGCCGCAGCGAAATTTCAAAGGCGACGTCTGGTTCTGGCGGTTTCATCAAGTGCCCGTTAAAACGTTACAATGTTAAAACGTTGAAGCGAATGTTGTAGTGGCGCTTGTGTCAAGCGCCGGACGCGAGTGCGAACTTAAGACAGACTAGCTTGCCAAATTTTTTGTCAGCACCAACTCTGTGCCGCGACGTTTGTGAATGTAATCGACTTCATCAAAGGCGTTCCGAATGAGAAATAATCCCAGTCCCCCTGGTTTGATCATATCGTGAGAGCGACCTTTCATTTCGTTGGGTAAGACCTGTTCGCCATAGTCGCGCAACCGTACGCGCACGCATTTGGATAGACCCTCCATATGCAACGAGATGAGTTGATCATCACGCAGGCGGTAAGCGTAGCGAATAACGTTCGTGCACGCTTCATCCACGCCGAGCACCATTAGCAGGCGTTCTTTTTCGGAGAACGGGTAGCTGTTGAGAAATTTCCGCACGCAGGTGCGCATCAAGGCCAGGTTGGCTGTATGACTACTGAACTCGACTGTCTGTTTCTTCATTAACCGCTCTGAAATCTGAGCAGATTCCCGGCGTTCATTCAACTCAGAACGTCTTTCGAGGCCAGGGCGAGGCGCCGGACGCATTTATTGCTAATCGAAGCGACATCAGATCCGTGTTACACCTGTAACATAAAACTGTGGGGGCTGTGCGCTCCCAGTATGCATCGGCGGAAAACGTGATGGACACTCGTCCAAAGCACTGTTCATTTTGGGCACTATGTGGAGATGGTTTGCTGCGCTTTTGCTTTTCGTCACGCCCGCACTTGCACAAGAGAACGCTACCGCATATGAGGCGCTGCGCGTTGTTAGCACCGAATTGGGCCGCGGTGCTCTCAATCACGTTGTGTCGATTACTGGCGTGAAAGGCACTCCCCAGCCCGAAAAATGGAAAATCATTTTGGAGGACCCAAACGGTCGCGGTGTGCGCGAAGTGGAAGTCGCCGATGGAAAGATTGATTCAGGGCGCCGACCGGGTCGCTCGGTTGCGGGTTCGCCCGAAGGCGCAACAATAGACACCTCGCGTTTGAACCTGGATTCCAGCGGTGCGTATGAAGTGGCCAGCCACACGGCGAACCTGTCACACGCCAATTTTGCAACTGTCGATTATACCTTGCGCACAGACGAGCGAGGCGAACCGGTCTGGATCGTCACTCTTTTGAGCAGATCGTCCCGTCCAGTCGGCACGATTCATATCGGAGCGACGGGCGGCTCGGTTAAGCGAACCGAAGGAATGTTTGCCGGCGCGACAATGGAGGATGTGGAAAACGATTACGACAGCGACGAGGGAAGCGGTCCTTTCAGCGGCGTCAAAAGGCGTATCAAGGATACTTTTCACCGGACACAGGAGGAAGCGCGCGACATGTTTGACAGGGTGAAGCGCTCATTCTCAGATTTCATTAACCGGCGGTAGCGATATCAAAGTGAACGGTGCGTCCAACCAGTGGCCCCCTCTGCCGTTTGCAGAGTGGAAAGATACCGCCATCACGCTGCACATGTGGACGCAGATTGTCGGCAAGATTCGATTGGTGCTCAGTCCATGGACGAACCACTCCTGGCATGTCACCCTCTACGTCAATTCGCGCGGCCTAACGACTTCACCTATCCCGCACGGTTCCCATATCTTCGAGATACAGTTTGATTTCATCGATCATCAGTTACTCATCGACAAGAGCGATGGCGCGCGGCGAACTATTCAACTGAAATCGCAATCGGTTGCTGAGTTTTATCGGGCCGTGATGACGGCATTGAGCGATCTCGAATTGCCTGTGACCATTAACGCCACGCCTAACGAGATCGAAAATCCGATCCCGTTTGATCAAGATGAACAGCACCGCTCTTATGATCGCGAATATGCCAATCGGTTCTGGCACGTGCTCGTGCAGAGTGATCGCGTATTTAAGGAATTTCGCTCGCGTTTCTGTGGCAAATGCAGTCCGGTGCATTTTTTCTGGGGCAGTTTCGATCTGGCAGTGACGCGTTTTTCGGGCCGACCGGCACCGCCTCACCCTGGGGGAGTCCCGCATTTACCGGACGAGATCACGCGGGAGGCCTACTCGCAGGAAGTAAGCAGCCTTGGTTTTTGGCCCGGCAACGCGGCTGCGCCAACGCCAGTCTTCTATTCCTATGCCTATCCCGAACCGCCTGGATTTGCGGAGGCGAAAGTTCAACCGGATGCGGCCTTCTACGAGGCCAAGCTGCGCGAATTCGTGCTGCCTTACGAGGCGGTGCGCGCTGCTGAAAAACCGGATCAAGCCCTTCTCGATTTTGCGCAGAGCGCCTACGACGCCGCCTCGAAGTTGGGAAAGTGGGACCGTGCCGCACTGGAGGAGAAGAAGCCAGCCTTGCATTCGGTTGGGCACCATTCGTAGATTACGCGAGATGAATCCTGGTTGCGCAGCCGAGCAACATGCCTGGCGTGAAGTGAAAGATGGATGGCGCCCCCTGTACGGCGATGTGGACAAGATCGGGGTCGCCGTTGAGTGGCACGACTTTCGCACGGAACGTTCCTTTAACTGGGGACGAACCTTCCATCCGAACAGCCTGGAGTTCTGTTTGAATCTCGATGGCCGTGGAGCAGTAGGCACAGAAGGTCGCGCGCGGAGCGATTATGTCCCGGGTAACTGCGGTTATTATGCGATTGCCGGTGAACCGCTGCCAGCGTCGCGGCGCGCGCACGATCATCACCAGTTCGTGACGCTGGAATTCTCGCGGGAACATTTGCAAAAACAATTTGTGCGCAATGAAGCCGACCTCGAGCCGGAGATTCGCCGGATTGTGTTCGGAGGCAAAGAGGAAAACGTGGTCGCACCGGCACGCCCGATGACCATGCAACAACGCAGCGTTGTCGCCAGTTTGGCGGAGCCTCCGGTGGCAAAAGCGGCCCAGATCCTCTGGTACCAAGGCAAGGCCCTGGAGCTCATGGCGCATTTTCTTTTCGCACCAAAAGACCCAGAGTTTTTCTGCATGCGGCAAAAACGTGTCGCGCGCGAACGCGTCGAGTGCACGAAGGAACTTTTGGCTCGCGATCTCGCCAATCCGCCTACGCTGGAAATGATCGGTCAGGAGGTGGGCTGCAGTCCGTTCTATCTAAGCAGAATTTTTTCGCGGGAAGTGGGTCTGACTATTCCGCAATATTTGCGCAACTTGCGGATGGAACGCGCGGCTGAATTATTGCGCACGGGACGTTACAACGTTACTGAAGCTGCCACAGAAGTCGGTTACTCGAGCCTGAGTCACTTTAGCAAAGCATTTTGCGAAACGATCGGTTGTTGCCCGGTGCTTTATCCGGCGGCCAAGAATGTCGTTCTTGACCGTTAAAAAGTTAAAAGGTTGAAAAGTTAAAGCGTGAAGATTCCGGCGCCGTTTTAACTTTGTAACTTTTTAATCTCTTAACTGTTTTGAAAATTGTCCGCGCTCTCATTTCCGTTTCCGATAAAACCGGGATCGCCGCGTTTGCCCGCGAACTGGAGCGGCAGGGCGTGGACATTATTTCCACCGGGGGCACGGCAGATCTGCTGAGGAAGGAAAAAATTCCGGTGCGCGAGATCTCGAGTTTCACCGCATTTCCAGAAGTGCTGGAAGGACGCGTGAAGACTTTGCATCCGCGCGTGCATGGCGGTCTGCTCTACAAGCGTGGTAACGAGAAACACGAGGCCGAAGCGCGTGAATGCGGCTTCGAGCCGATCGATCTGGTGGTGGTTAACCTTTATCCATTTGAAGCGACCATTGCCAAACCAGATGTCACTCTTCCGGAAGCGATCGAGAACATCGACATCGGCGGTCCATCGATGATCCGCAGTGCAGCGAAAAACTACGAATCGGTCACAGTAGTGGTTGATCCAGCAGATTACGACGCCGTGCTCGAAAACATACACGATAACAACGGGGAAACGACACTGAAATTGCGGGAACGCCTCGCCATAAAAGCCTTCATCAGGACCGGCGAATATGATCGGGCAATTGGCACCTTCCTGAATAAGGCGCAGACAACGGACGCGTCCTTTTCACTTTCGCTTCCGCTGGCGATGCGGTTGCGTTACGGGGAAAATCCTCATCAAACGGCCGCGCTCTACGGCGATTTCGACAAATGTTTCGAAAAACTTCATGGCAAGGAACTTTCCTTCAACAACATTCTGGACATCAGCGCGGCGACGAACTTGATCGTCGAATTTGAAGAGCCGACCGTTGCGATACTAAAGCATACCAACCCGTGTGGCGTTGGCTCGGACGCCGATCTTCGCAAGGCATGGAGCAAGGCGTTTGCCACGGACAAACAAGCGCCCTTTGGCGGAATTATTATCTGCAACCGACCGTTGACCGAAGCACTGGCGAAGGTGATCAGCGAAATCTTCAGCGAAGTGATTATTGCGCCAGATTTTGAGCCCGAAGCGCGCAGCATTTTGCAAAAGAAAAAGAATCTGCGCCTGATTCGATTGGCGACACCAGCAACAGATGCGAGGCCTGCGGTCGATATTCGTTCGGTCTGCGGCGGCGTGCTCGTCCAGGACGCTGATGTTGCAGAAGAAACAACGCGAAAGATCGTTACAAAAAGACGACCCACCAAAACAGAACTGAAAGCGATGTTGTTTGGGTGGCGAGTGGCCAAACACGTGAAATCGAATGCGATTATTTATGCGAAGGCGGACCGGACACTTGGCATCGGCGCGGGACAGATGTCGCGTATCGATGCTTCGCGCATTGCGATTTGGAAAGCGAAAGAGGCCGGGCTCTTGCTCAAAGGCAGCGCAGTTGCGAGCGACGCTTTTTTCCCATTCCCAGATGGCTTGATTGCGGCAGCTGAGGCGGGCGCAACGTGTGCAATTCAACCGGGCGGTTCAGTCCGCGACGAAGAAGTGATTGCCGCAGCTAACGAACGCAACATGGCGATGATCTTCACTGGCGTCAGGCACTTCCGGCACTAACGCGCATTCCTCTTGTCATTCTGAGCGGAGCGAAGAATCTCAGATTGTTTCTGTTAACCCTGGTCGCCAAAGGAATAGTCAGAGATGTTTCGCTGCGCTCAACATGACAACGCTCGATCGGTTGAGCCGCCGCGCGTTATTAACATCGAGGATTTGCGGCGCGCGGCCAACCGTCGGCTTCCGCGAGTGATATTTGACTACATCGATGGCGGCGCCGAGGACGAATGGACATTGAGCGCTAACCGCCGCGCGTTTGAAGCAGTGACATTCCGGCCGCGTTGTGCCGTCGCGACGCCGGTATGCGATCTGCGCGTGTCTGTTCTTGGCGCATCTCTGTCCATGCCGTTGATCCTTGCTCCTGTTGGTAGCAGCCGGCTCATGTATGCGCGCGGCGAGGAAGCCGCAGCAAACGCCGCTGGCGCTGCTGGAATCGCCTACACGCTTTCAACGCTCTCTGGCTGTCGGTTGGAGGACGTTGCCGCGGCATCGAAGGGACCGCTCTGGTATCAGCTTTATCTTGTGGGTGGACGTGATTGTGCGCTTTCTGGTATTGAACGCGCGAAAGCCGCCGGTTTTTCGGTCTTGGTTGTCACAATCGATACGGCAGTGGCCGGTATGCGGGAACGCGATCTCCGAAATGGCGTCAAAGAACTCCTCAGTGGCAACCTGGCATCGATGCTGCCGTTTGTTAGTCAGTTTCTGATCAAACCTCGCTGGCTTGCTGGATTTCTAGCTGATGGCGGGCTAATGAAATTTCAGAATGTCGTTATCCCTGGAGAAGGACCGATGCTGTATGCCGATGTCACAGCTGCTCTTGAAGACGCAGTCGTGACCTGGGATGATCTCAACTGGATTCGACGGGCATGGGGCGGACCCATTGTAATAAAGGGGATTCACACCGGAGATGATGCCTGTCGCGCGGTGGATGCGGGAGCGGACGGGTTGGTTGTTTCCAATCACGGCGGCCGCCAGCTCGACAGTGTTGCGCCGACTCTGCGCATTTTGCCTGAAGTTGTTGCAAGCGTAGGTGATCAGATCGAGGTGCTTCTGGATGGTGGGATTCGTCGAGGGAGCGACATTGTCAAAGCGTTGTGCCTGGGCGCTCGAGCGGTACTCGCCGGACGCGCTTATGCCTATGGGCTCGGCGCAGCTGGCGGCGCCGGCGTTGCGCGAGCAATTGAAATTTTGCGTGCCGATCTCGTTCGAACTCTCAAACTGCTGGGCTGCCCATCAATCGCTGACTTGGATCGATCCTACGTGGACATACCGGCGGATTGGCTGCGAAAACAGTGAAGTCGAAAGGACTAGGATTGCCAAGTAACCCCGCGTTAAAGCATGTCATCCTGAGCGAAGCGAAGGACCTCACCCCCTCGCTCCCGCGTCACGCAAGGTATCTCAGGCGGCCTTCGCTTCGAATGTGAGGTTCCTCGCTCCGCTCGGAATGACTCCATTGAACACGGCGACTGGGATGGAACTTTCTCACGTTCCTGTGCGCGTCGAAAGTCGCCACATCCAAATGCAAAGAATGGCGGCGACGATGAGCGCGATCCAGCTTACGCCCATTGGAATGGTAAGGGTTCCAACGGTGATCTGGGCGTTCTTGAGCAGTCGCAGCAGATGACCAATCGCAAAAATTCCAAAAATGATGCTCGCGACGCGCAATCCAGTTTTTTGAGAGTTCATGGGGTGATTCTTGTAGGTGCGTTTTGATTTGTCAGTAAAAATACCTGCCTAGGTTTGGCTTCTCCTCAAGGACGTCGCTTGCACGAGAATGCCGATGACCACAAGCCCGATGAACACAATTGTCGATCCGGACGGCGGAAGGACGATCGTGCTTTGAATCAGATGGGCGCCGATAAGGGAGGAGACAACGATCAGTGCCCAATCAAACAAAACGAGCAGGAGAATCGCCCCAATAACTCCGCCAGCCAAAAAAATGATGGTAGAGTGTTGCGCATACTGAACAAAGAATGCAGCAGCGATCGCTCCGGCAAGTTTGCCGCCCGCCAGGAAACCGAGAACAGCAATCGCAATTTTCTGAAGGAACAGCGCGAGCAAAGCTCCAATTAAACCAAGCACCAGCGCAACGGTTAGCGCCAGCAGGGGAGATGGTTCATGAACAAGGTGCGGCGCGATTTCTACACCTGCCGCGAATCCGACCGCCGCGACGCACAGCCAAAACAACTTTCGGCCGAACAACAGAATTACGGCGCCAATCAACGCGCCAACAATCGCGACAGAAAAATGCATCGAAGGATCTTGGAGGGCCATGTTGGAGAGCGTTTGCGGCAAACGGTTGTTTATTTGATTTCAGTGCTTGATACAAGCGCAGCTGTGTCTTCAAGCCGACATGAGCTCGATTTCCTTGCTATCTGCCGCAACGTACGCGAAGTAACGGGCACGTCGGTTAGGCATGCTGGCATGACTAATCCATTTCGGGCTGTGGCTCAGCTTGGTAGAGCGCCTGGTTCGGGACCAGGAGGCCGTGGGTTCAAATCCCACCAGCCCGATTCACTCCAGTTTGGTTTGCTAAAGCCAAAGACATTCGCTGCACGCGGTGATCGAGACGACCTCATCGGGAACTTGCCGAAAGTGATCCCGCCCAGAAAGACAACATCAATAAGCTAATCCATACTACGGCTAACGTTGTTACCGCTCGCTCACTCGGCATTTTGTCATTATGAGTATTTTCCATTTCAAAGACACCGAGTCTAAAGTCCAAAGAGAATCTTGATCAACATCAGGACAATCCCGGCTGTGACGGCAAGAATTATTATCCCTATTGGCTTTTTAGACCAAGGCTCGTCTCTGTGACAAGCTTTCCTCGCGCGAAAAGCGTTTTAGCGTTGCTCTGTCGAGCTGCTCCAGCTTGTCCATTGATCCTTCAATATCTGACCATGTGGCCTTCATGCAGCTGGCAAAATGCCGGACGTGGCCGCGGCTTTACGAATTCGCGGATCACCGGAACAAGCCGAAATTTGCGCGTGGCCTGTTTCCAAGGGTTGGAGTTGGGGCTGCGGGTAGGCGGTTTTACTGGGAAAATTTAGCGACGAGCTGGAGAAGGAAACCAATTATAATCAGTGCGATTCCAAGGCGACCGCACCAACGCACGAACCACGAATGCCAGATAGGTCGTCCTGATGCCCTGATGAGATGCGCCAAAAATCTAATAAACAGCATCACGCCACCGATGAACGCCAGAATCAACCCAAAAATATTTAGTGTTCTTGGTGTCAATATGCACATTGGAACAACGTCTAACGAGAATAAGATCAGCTACGCCTTCCGCGGTCGAGGCTGAATTGAAATGAAGATAATCTAATCATGATGAAATGTGACCCGGTGCGGGAAGGCGTTAACTGCATCGCCTAGTTAGATCTTGTCGACCGCAACCGTTTCGACCCACTGTGCGCGCCAAGCAGGGGCGTTGAATGGGTCGGCAAGTATTGCGTTTCATGCGACACTTTTCCATCCCGAAACTCCATAATGCTCACGGTGTAGACGCGCTTGCCTTCGTAGATAATCACGTACTCGGTGATCCAGAGATTGCCCTTTCCCACGATCCGGCGGACCGAAAACCCCGATGGCCTGCCAGGATGACGACTACGAAGCGCCTGCAGGTTACTCCGGCCGCGAATTACCTCGCCTGATTGTGGATACTCGCACACGATGTCGTCGTGGTAGATTTGATGTTCGGCAACTTGATCACCCGCAGCAGACGCTGCCCAATGCTGATCAGAATGTTCTGCTCTTCCAGTAGCGGCCTCCTTTAGCGTTTACGTGTTCATGACACTGAACTTCGTCGACATCTGACTATAATTCGGGCCGAAAATTCCGCCTTTAATTACGGGGTTTTCCGGCCTTCTGCAAACGCTCGACAAGCGATTAGCTGTCCCCTGAAATCAGAAATCAGGATGCAAGCCGAAAATCATTCACGGGTCGGGTTGCCCGTTTCCAGAGAGTCCTCGACGGTTCTTTACGCTGGGAATTTCCTCTTAGCTTCGCGGTGCTCGCTGGTCCCGAACTAGGCGCTCTACCAAGCTGAGCCACAGCCCGAAATGGAATCGTCACGCTGGGGTACCCGACTGACGCGCCACTTACTTCGCGTATTTTCGTGCAGATGCAAGGAGATCGAATCGGCACCAGAACTCCGGCGGTTGAAATGATCGGAATTTTGCGCACCTGAATTAGTTAAGTAGCATTGCATTTACGCTAACGAGTCTGTAGATTGTGAAAGCGTTCGGACTTGACAACCGAATCCTTCACTTGGAAAGTCCCCACTCGTTTTTACCATGCTTGCACCGCAACTTACCCCATCCGCCCCTGCGGGCAGGATGCCGGTCATTCTTCAATTCCCGACGGAATCAATCCGCCCCGTCCCTTCCTTGCGCCATATGACGACTCAACTTTTGCAAGAAGCAGCTCAGGTGATCCCGAATCAGCAACTTCTGATCAACGTCGTTTCCAAACGCGTTCGCCAGCTTGGCTTGGGACATCGGCCCATGGTGGAAACGACGCCACGGATGTCGCTCACCGATATTGCACTCAAGGAAATCATCGCTGGCAAGTTGACCTACGAGGAGCTCCACGAGTCGTCGGACGGCGCCGCCGCGTAGGAGCGAGCGAATACCGCAAACCGGGGCTGGTTTTCTTTGGGTTTCTGTTCGGCGGAAACCTGTCAGTTTCCCTGTCAATATGGCAGCTGAGTCGATTATCAATCGCAAAGCCCTTCGCGACTATCACATTCTCGAGCGTTACGAAGCGGGCATCGAACTAAAAGGGAGCGAGGTTAAGTCGATCCGAGCAGGCAAGGCAAATATCAGCGATGCGTTCGCCCGAATCGAGAACGGCGAAGCCTTCCTTTACAATGCGGATATTCAACCATACGAACGCGCCAGCCACGAGATTCCGGCGGCAAAGCGGATCCGCAAGTTATTGTTGCATCGGCAGGAAATCGACAAGCTCTATGGCGAGACCCAGGTCAAGGGCCGCGCGCTGGTTGTCCTCAAGCTGTATTGGAAAAGCGGAAAGCTAAAAGCTGAGCTGGGCGTAGGGCACGGTAAGGAAGCGCGTGATAAGAGGGCCGACCTGAAGAAACGCGCCGTGGATAGGGAGACAGCGCGCGAAGTCGCGCGTTTCAACAAGCGACACGGGTAACTATATCAAGATTGACCGCTTCCTAGCCGTCCACGTTTGGACGGCTGCCCAAGTTCGCCACGGCGAATCCGCCCTGTGGCGGACCGTCGCTCCTTGTTCCGGCCGCTTGCCGGGAAGCGGTGAGTGCCGGACTGTAAACTGCCGAAATGAATATTCGCGTTTTGCTTCCTGCAGGTGCGCTTTTACTCGGCGCTTGGGGAGCGGTTCGCACCATTCGCACCGCGCGTTATACGTTGCGCGACAAAGTCGCCGTTATCACCGGCGGATCGCGCGGGTTGGGCCTCGTGCTTGCGCGACATATTTGCGCGCAAGGCGGGAGGGTTGCGCTCATTGCGCGTGACCCGGAAGAACTGGAGCGTGCAAAGGCCGATCTCGCTCCACGCGGCGGAGCGGTTCTGACCATTCCGTGCGACTTGCTCAATGCCGCGCAAACTGGAGCCGCTGTTCGTGAGGTCATCGATCGCTTTGGCAAAATCGACATTTTGATCAACAACGCGGGGATTATCGAAGTTGGTCCTCTTGAGCACATGACGCGGGAGGATTTCGAACGCGCCATGCAACTTCATTTTTGGGCGGCCTACGAATTAGTTTCCTGGATCGTTCCTGAAATGCGGACGCGCGGTGGGGGACGTATCGTTAATATTTCTTCGATTGGCGGCAAGGTCGCCGTGCCGCACCTTGCGCCATACAACGTCAGTAAATTTGCGCTAACCGGATTCTCCGATGCGATTCGCGCCGAGCTTGCACGCGGCCACATTCATGTCACCACCGTCGCACCAGGGATGATGCGTACCGGATCGCATGTGAACGCACGATTTAAAGGCAAACACGACATGGAGTTTGCATGGTTCGGCGCCGCAGCGGGAGCACCGTTGATTTCCATGAACGCTGATCGCGCTGCGAGAAAAATTCTGGCTGCGTGCCGTCGTGGCCAGCCATCGCTCACGCTGACATTCGCAGCGCGCGGGGCAATTTTTGGGAACGCGCTTTTCCCAAATCTGACAGGATATATGATGAAGATCGTGAATCGGTTCCTTCCTGGAGCAGCGAGGGACGAAGGCAATCAATTACGAGCTGGCTCTGAAGTGCGCCGTTTAACTCCCGCTTGGCTAACTCGCTCCGCCGATCGCGCGACAAAGAAAAACAACGAGGCCGGAAGACAGCCGTCTCCGGCTGTCAAGGCAAACGGCCGTCCCGGCTGTTGAAGTTGGCGTTGGAAGGATAGATTCAATTATCGACAGGCCAGGGCCTGTCTGCCCTAACAGGCGCGACGCCTGTTTTCCGATGACCAAACGTCTCTTCGTTGCAATCGACCTACCCGAGTCGACGCGCCAAGTGCTTGCAGGCCTTGATCCGCACATTCGCGGCGTGCGCTGGACCGACGCGGCTCAGATGCATCTGACGCTCAGTTTCCTTGGCGAAGTCCCGGACGAAATCGATCTCGCGCTCCGAGAAAAACTCGGCGTGATTGAGTTCGGCGACTTCTTTCTGCCTATCGTTGGCGTCGGAACGTTTTCTGCAAAGGGGGCGCCGAAAATTATCTGGATCGGCGTTCGTAAGGCGCACCCCCATCTGTTTCAAGTTCACAAACGCGTGCAGGAAGCCGCGCTCGCTGTCGGGCTCGAACCAGAGCTTAAACCGTGGCATCCGCACATTACGCTCGCACGTTGCAGGGATGTATCCGCACAGTCGCTACGAAAGTTTTTGCACACGAATGCCGAGTTCGACGCAGGAATGATCCGCGTTGAGGCTTTCTATCTTTATTCCAGCAAGCTCACGCCTTCGGGTCCGATTCACACTCGTGAACTCACGGTCTATTGTAGCCGCAGGCGATGACCGCGGCATGCCGCAGCCAACGGCAGCAGCTACAGTCCTTTGCTCGAGAGTGGCGCGGCCACGTGCTCTAATGACCGTCGCTCGGCCGGCACGCCAATCCATGCCTCAATGATCGCGCCGAAAATCATCAGCGCTGCCGCCACTAGATATCCGATAAACAACGCTGTGATTGATCCCGTCCCGATAATCCATCCAAACAGCAATGGCGCGCCAACTCCGCCTGCCAGAGTTCCGATTGCATAAAAAATTGCGATCGCCAGTGCGCGAATTTCCAACGGAAAAATCTCGCTCACAGTCAGGTAAGCCGAGCTCGCCGCCGCCGATGCGATGAAGAAAATTATTGTCCATGCAAGCGTCTGCGTTTGCGCGGTGAGTATGCCCGCGTGAAAAAGCCAGCCGGTCACCGCGAGTAAAATCCCGGCGAGCCCGTACGTAACTGTGATCATCTTCTTGCGTCCGATTGTGTCGAAGAGATGCCCGAGCAACAGCGGACCAAGCACGTTCCCCAATGCGAATGGCAACAGATAGCTACCCACATTTTGCTCGGGCACGGAATAAAACCGCATCAAAACCAGCGCGTAAGTGAAAAAGATCGCGTTGTAGAAAAAAGCCTGCGTCAACATCAGCACAAAACCTAGAAACGAGCGCCGGCGATGTTCATGCACGATCGCGTCCCAAATTTCGTGCCAAGGTGTATGTGTGCGTGTGCGAATACGCGTGCGAAACAAGTCACTATAGCGGCAGTCTGCGACCGCCGAACTTTTTGCAACGCCAATCTTATGCTCTACGTCGGCAACAATCTCTTCCGCTTCCGGGTTGCGACCATGGATCATCAACCAGCGCGGACTCTCTGGAATCCAGCGGCGAAAGAAAATCACGATGAGGCCCAGCGCCGCACCAATTCCAAAAGCGAATCGCCATCCAAGCCAGATTGGCAGCCGGTTTGGATCGAGCAGCACAAGCGTGGCGGCTGCACCAAGTGCGGCGCCAATCCAGTAGGAACCGTTAATGATTAGATCGACCCGGCCGCGTACACGCGCCGGAATCAGCTCATCAATTGCGGAATTGATCGCAGCATATTCGCCGCCGATGCCTGCGCCGGTCAATGCGCGAAAGAATGCATAGCTCCAGAAGTTCCAGGAGAAAGCGGACAGCGCTGTTCCGATCAGATAAACCGCGACCGTAATGAAGAACAATTTCTTGCGGCCAAATCGATCGGTGCCGTAACCGAAAAGCAGTGCGCCCAAGACCGCGCCTGCGAGATAGCAGGTTGCGCTCGCGCCGACTCGCGTAGGCGTCAATCCGAGCGTTTGAGGCAGCGTTAGAATTCCGCCCAACGCTCCGGCCAATGTCACTTCCAGGCCATCGAGAATCCAGGTCGCTCCCAGCGAGACAACGATCAGCCAGTGCCACGAACTCCACGGCAAGGCATCCAGCCGCGAAGGCACATACGACTCGATCGTCTCACCATTAGCCATCGTTCGTGTCTTTCGCGCAAAGAAGCGCGGGACGCAAAATGTGCTTTGGCCCAACGAATCGATCGGGCGGTGAGTGTTCTTTGCAGGCCGAGGGCGGCCTGGTTCGATCGGTATGCATTGATTGCGAACCTTGGAGACGGCCTGCCCTCAGGCCGTTCTGAATTTGCGAAATGACCTTCTAATCTAACAATTCTACCGGGTCGCCTTTGTGCAGCATGCCTTCCAACAGCACGGCGCCGTACACCCCCGCCATGCCGGCGTGAGCTTGCGCTACTTTCTTCAGTATTGCCGGTTCTTTTTCGCCGGTATCGGGATCGAGCGTGATCATCATGCAGCGCGCGTCGCGCTGGAGAATCGAGACCACTACTTTCGATCCAATGCGCAAT
>JBKPLM010000007.1:0-6345 GCA_046731655.1 Verrucomicrobiota bacterium
GCTATGCCCACAGTGACGCCAGGACCGGGCTAGACAAGGCGCATTCCATGAAGTGGCTTTCGGCAGGTCTAACCTTTGTCAATTTGTCGGTTGTTTGCGGCCTCTTACTGGGAATGGTCGGTCACGGCCTGAATGCGTTGAGCGCGGCTCTCGCCCTAGTATGCGGTTTTGCCTTTGCCGTGGCTGCCTGGCTGGGAACTTCCGACCCCGGTAAAAAAAGCGCTTCTGAGGCAAGGATTGCCAACCTTACCTGGCGCTACGGAAAAATCTGGTTCTGGTTGGTGGCCGCATTTTTCGCTCTGTTTGCCGTGCGGTCCTTTTGCTGGCTGCTCTACATCGACGGCAGCGACTGGAAAATTCAATCCCCCAATAACCTCGGTGACCTTTCCCTCCACATCACCTTGATCAGGAATTTCGCGAATGGTGTCCAAATTTGGCCTGACAGCCCGATCTACGCTTTGAGCAAACTAAGGTATCCGGCTGGGATCGATTTGTTCAACGCTTTGCTTTGCCTTGTTCACGTCGATCTAATGCGCGGACTGGTTTGGACTGGATTGCTTGGTTCGCTCGCAACCTTTTATGCGTTTTTCCGATGGGGCGGCACCTTCGGAGTAGCGGGTTTTTTGTTCAACGGCGGAATAGCTGGCTTCCAATTTTTGAAGACGCTGAAGTTTTTGGATTACCAGGGCGGCAACAAAATCGCATGGAAAAGCATTCCGCTTTCCATGTTCGTGACTCAGCGCGGATGGCTTTACGCAATCCCGGCGGCGCTGGTTCTGCTGTGGCACTGGCGGGAGAAATATTTTCGTCAAACTCCCATACTCTCGAGCCGTCCGGATCTGTCCGCGCCAGACGCCTCTTCGGTTGAAGGGGCTGCGACGCCTGAGACGAAACGGAATAATCCAGAAGCTCAGCCTCAGGTTTCGGCCGACGATGTCGATGCAGCCACTGCGATCAACGCCCGCATGAACCGCAAGGGCCCCCTGCCCTTCTGGGTAGAACTCTCCCTTTACGCATCGATGCCCCTTTTTCACGTGCACACCTTCATTGCTCTGACGATTGTGCTCGTTGTCGCGCTGTTCTTCGAGCGGCTGACGTGGCCCAAGATTTTCAGCGAAGCGCCGCTGCGCAGGCACGCGACTACGTTACTTAGTGCTGCTTTAATCCCCGCAACCTTCTTCGTCTGGCTGGTTACCGACCAGTTCCACGCGAAATCAATGGTGAAATGGCACCCGGGTTGGGTGCAAGATTCGGCGGACTTCGGCGCTCCGTTCTTTCGGATTGGTGGCGCTGCAAATTTTGGATCTGCCACGGGGTTCGGCTCGCTGTTGCAAAAGACTTGGAACGGCGTAATCGCACCGTTCTTTCAATTCTGGCTAACGAACTTTGGCTTATGGGTCCTGCTTGCGCTGGCATTGGTAGGGCTGTGTGGCTGGCGTGTTTGGAGAGCCGGCTGGCGCTGGGGCAAGAAACCCCCGGCGGACATCCTGTTCGTGCTGTCCGCGGTTGTGATCTTCGCCATTGGGTACTTCGTTCAAACCGCGCCATGGGACTGGGACAATCTCAAATTGATGGTTTGGGGGTACTTTCTCATTCTCCCGTTTTTGTGGAGCGATTTGATTGGGCGCTGGGCGTTTCCGGAACGAGCAATTACCTGCATTGCACTTTTCACTTCAGGATTTGTCACGTTGCTCGGCGGCTTGGCTGCCGGGCACCCAGGCTTTGGACTGATCGACCGGGCGAGACTCGATGCAATCGGAACGGTGGTTCGGCCTTTGCCAGTTGAGGCTCGTTTTGCTGCCTACCCGACCTACAATCATCCGCTCTTGCTTCAAGGCCGTAAAGTTGTTCTCGGATACCCCGGCCATCTGTGGACGGAAGGATTTGATTACGACAAACCCAACAGGCAGTTGACGGCTTTAATGCGTGGTGCGCCCAACTGGCGCGAAGCCGCTCAGGCTCTGGGCGTTCGTTACATTTTCTGGGGGCGTGACGAGACGGCCAATTACCAGGGGAGCAGCCGCCCATGGGAAGCGACCGCGCGGCGTATAGCGGCGGGCGACTGGGGCGCAATCTACGATCTCGGGCCAACCACGAATGAACACAAATGAACACAAATCCAGATTTTGGGTTTTAGCCGGCCAGCCTTCACAATTCGTGTCTATTCGCGTCGATTAGTGTTTGGAGGTCAAACTTGCTCGACGCTTCCGACGCACTCGAAATGGATGCGCAAGGAAAACAAAATAGATCGCGCTCGCAAGGTCGCTAAAACTGCTCGCAGGACTCGTTAGGCGCAGCGGACCACTGCGCAAGGCTGCGAAAACATTTTCGGCGGTCAGCGCAGGCGGCATGGGGATACTCGTGTAATGGCGACCAAACGCGTGCAACCGATGCGCGTCGGACGTGGCGACCAACGGTTTGCTAAAGCGCGACGCCACTCTTTTCGCGCGACGGTTCGGGTTAAAGAGGCCTACATGAAAATGACAAAACTCGATGGCGTCGAAGCAATCTATTTCTCGAAGTAATCGCGATCCAATCGAGCCTCCGAACATATAAAAGGGGTGCGGCGCAATTGTAAAAATGGAGTCGCCGCGTCGGGCCCGGAGCTGCCGTAGATCTTCAAAGCTCGTCAGCCCCGCCATTTCTTCGGCAGTGACATTTAGCACGATGACGTCTGCGCCGTGCAAACGCATCTCTGCGGCTGGGATAAGCAAAATCCCCATCGCCGCCGCATCCGCGAATACTTCCTGTCGACCAAAGACTGCATCATGCAGGGTGATCGCAAGAACGCGAAAACCAAGGGTGCGCGCGCGTTCGAGCAATTGATGCGCGGAGTAATCCACTGCGTCTTTTGGGTCGTCGAGTGTATGAATGTGCAGGTCGATTTTGATCCATTCTTCGTCCTCGCTCGTAATCGTGCTCATGCTCCTGCTCGCTTCAGGAACGTAACCACTGATCAGTTGATTTCACGTCGGGACACCCGCCTTCGTAATTTGTGCTCGTTTCCGTTCGATTACGATCATGAGAGCGGGCATGAATAAGAGTAAGACCAGGTTGCCAACCGGCACAGATTGACGGAAGATTTTGCGCGCATTTCAAATTCAAAGCTCGGGTGGTGGAATGGCAGACACGTACGTTTGAGGGGCGTATGCCGAAAGGCATGCGGGTTCAAGTCCCGCCCCGAGCACCAAATCGCGAAGTTAACTTGATCGCTCGCTAGCCAGCTGTTCGACCTGGCTTCCATCGCTTGCAGATTCCGTTCGCTTTCCTAAGAAATCACGATCCATCGCGGCGAGGAATGCTTTGCCTCCCAAATTCCAAAGATCCACGAGGAACCAACGGATAGCGTGCTCACGATTTCCAAGATCGGGCATTAGACTCTTAACAACCATGCCCTGAGGCGTGCCCTGCCGAATAGCTGCTACAACTTTTCGAGCGAGCTGAATGCGGACGATCAGATGCAAATGCACACGATTTGTCAGAGCGGGCCAGGAGCCCTCCCGGATAAACGTGGCCACCGCCTTTTCTATCACAGGCTTCGCCAATCCTTGATCAATTCGAAGGAACGCGACGTCTTTCTCATCAGCAACGTGTCCGTGGCCAATGCGTTTGGCGACGCACATATCAAAGTAAACATTCTGCGCGGCTAAACGGTTGTCCCACGCTTCGAGCAGAGGTTCCTCGAATCCTGTTATGTTAGCCGATTGATACCACACCTGCCACTCTTGAAGCGTGTGCATTGGAAGTGATTTAGCGATTTCTAACGGGCCCCTCGCAAAAGCGAAATCATGGGAATTGCTCTTATATCGAAAAGCGCGGTGTAAAGCGAGCAAAAACTCGCCGCTTTTCGAAACTGGCCTTCCGCAGGTGGATCGGGTTCTTCGAAGAGGGTGAGTTAGGCGGCAAGACCACACGCGATTTGCCAACGGGTTGCGCCGCCTTCGTATCGTTACACTTGCCGAGGGGACAACCCGGTCCACCTAATTAGAACTTTTCGCGTTGTTTCGGTTCCGATAGGCTTCCCTGCAATATGGAATCGCTTTATCTTGTCGGCCTCGCGGTGCTGGCGCTTTTCGCGTTCGTGCTGGCGGTTGTTCTTTTCAACTTTTTCGGTCTCTGGCTTCGGGCTCGGATCGC
Organism: Verrucomicrobiota bacterium; assembly: GCA_046731655.1. Classification (GTDB taxonomy): domain Bacteria; phylum Verrucomicrobiota; class Verrucomicrobiia; order Chthoniobacterales; family UBA10450; genus Udaeobacter. The sequence goes on from JBKPLM010000007.1 coordinate 4,138, forward strand.
AAATGCGCCGGTGAGTCTCGGTAAGATGGTTGGAATGCGCCTGCGGAAAGTGCCGGTTGGTTTAATCGTGGACAATCGTATCACGGCAGTGAAAGCGGGTCTGGATGTTCGGAGCGACCCCCTAGAAGCTCACTACCTGGCAGGCGGCGATGTAAGCCATGTTGTGCTCGCCCTAATCGCTGCTGATAAGGCAGGTATTACGCTCGATTTCAACCGTGCCTGCGCCATCGACCTTGCCACGAAGGGAACTGGCAAGACCGTGTTAGAGGCAGTGCGCACCAGTATTAATCCAAAGGTAATTGACGCTCCGAGCCCAAACATGGGCCGCACGACGATTGACGGAGTCGCACAGGACGGTATCGGCGTGAAGGTCAAAGCGCGCGTTACCGTACGCTCGCATCTCGATCGGTTCGTCGGTGGTGCGACTGAAGAAACGATCATCGCGCGCGTGGGCGAAGGCATTGTTAGCGCAATCGGCTCAGCCCATTCCTACAAGGAAGTGCTGGAGAATCCCGATCGCATTTCCAAGACAGTGTTGGCCAAGGGTCTCGATAGCAATACCGCGTTTGAAATCCTCTCGATCGATATCGCCGACGTAGATGTCGGCGATAACATCGGCGCGAAATTGCAGACCGAACAGGCCGAGGCCGACAAGCGCGTTGCGCAAGCCAAAGCCGAGGTTCGCCGCGCCGCCGCCGTCGCTGTCGAACAGGAAATGCGCGCAAAGACGCAGGAGATGCGAGCCAAAGTGGTGGAAGCCGAAGCGCTCGTTCCCCAGGCAATGGCGGATGCATTTCGCTCGGGTAATTTTGGCGTGATGGATTATGTCCGGATGAAAAACGTGCAGGCGGATACGTCGATGCGCGAATCAATTGCTGGAGGAGAAAAGCCGCGGACTGAGGCGACTTGATCAGTGATCAGGTTGAGAAAGTGAGAGGTGAGAAGTGGAGAAGAGCCGCCTGCCGTTCATCGCTTCCTTGGCCGCCGAAGCCTTGGCAAAGGAGGCAACACTTTAACACTTCAATAATTTAACGCGATGTGACCAATGATTGCAGCGCATCTCGATAATCTGCTTTTCCTCTTGCTTGTCGCGGTCGCCGTCTTGTTCCAGTTCCTGGCGAAGACGGCCGCGAAGGCAAAGAAGGATCAAACAAATCGACCATCGGCGCCGATTCCAAGAACGCCTACGCCGATGCGGCGCGCACCGACCGGGTCAGACGAAGACCGCATTCGCAAATTGATGGAAGCTCTTGGCCAACCCCCGGCCTCAAGCCCGCCGCCGACCGTGGTGCCTCGCACAAACATTCCGCCTCGCCCACTTGCGCCCGTGCAGCCGCCGATGTCGCCGCTCTCGCAGCTAAGGCGGGAAAAGTCACGCAAGCGCGAGGTAATCCCGGAAGAAATTTCTCCGCCACCGCCTGTCAAGGCCCCGGAAAAAATGATTCTGCCCGCCTTCGAAGTTCACGAAGGATCGTTGCCGATACCGGCGCCGGTCTTCAAGGCGCCTGCAGAAGTTTACGCACGCGGGATGCGCACAACCGCTAAGACCGAGGAACCAAGAGCGGACATCGCCACGTTGCTTGCATCGACGTCCGGTTTGCGGGACGCAATCATTCTCCGCGAAATTCTCGGGCCACCGCGCGGTTTGCGAGTGCTCGATCCAGTGTAGTGTGCGCTGTCCTCAGTGGATTGCGCCTTCGCTCATAACCAGGGTGCGTTAAGAATAGCGCGCTCTCTGCGCAGGGATGTTGAGCTTGCTCGCGAATTTCGTATCGTTTCGCTCCGCTTCCCAACGCCGGCGTGGCGGAATTGGCAGACGCGCTGGACTCAAAATCCAGTGGCCGCAAGGCCGTGTGGGTTCGAGCCCCTCCGCCGGCAGACTCTCGAAAACACGATTTCACGAGGGAAAAAACGAATGCGAGCGGCCGAGTACCTGGCATTTTATGCTTGTATGGCGAAGGGAAGACCAGAATGTGCACTCGTGAACGGAAGCCCAGGCAAGCAGCGCGAAGACGAACCGCGCGAGTTTGTAACGACCCGCTGGAGCCTGATTCTTTCGGCCGCCACATTGGGCGGTGAAGAGCAAAGAGCTCGCGATGCGCTCGCCGAGCTTTGCCGGACATATTGGCGGCCCATTTTCTCGTTTGTGCGGGCACGCGGCCATTCAATTGAGGACGCACAGGACCTCACTCAGGATTTTTTTGTGAC
>JBKPLM010000008.1:0-4995 GCA_046731655.1 Verrucomicrobiota bacterium
CGTTAACCCTCGTCCAACTGCCGCCATGGGTGAGCATGTCCATCGCGCCATTGAAACGCTCGTGTCATGCTATGGCTTTGCAAATGCAAGGGCCCGTCTAAGAATTGCGCAGCCTAAAATAAGATCGACAATATCGAGCGATTGGAAGGGTGGCTGAGTCCGGTTTAAGGCACTCGACTCGAAATCGAGCGTGGGGAAACCCACCGTGGGTTCGAATCCCACCCCTTCCGCCATTTCGGACTTTCAGCTATAAATCTGAAAACCCTCGATGTTGTGCCGTCTCACGCTTATCGAAATTATCTCTCGACTATGCTGCCTCGTCCATTTAAGGATTTGGAATGGCACAAAGGAAAGAAACACCGACACCGCCGCCTGAGCCTCCTCCTCAGGGGCCTACTGGCCACTAGCCAGTCGCGATCTTCAGCATAGTCCAGCGAGCGCCTTTTGAAACACGGCGTCCTGTGCCGCGCTGCGCGCTGCTACTTTCTGTGCCTTGGTCGCAAATTTTAGACAAAATCGACAGTTAGCGACGTCTTCACTGTATGATCGCCTGAATCCGATCACTCCGCGGGCGACATCTAACGCTCAAAGAAATCATGGTTGCATCCCGTTTGTTCAACGGCAGCTTGCTCACTTCATCGCTTTTTCTATGAATACATTTTCTCGTTTCTTTGTTCTTTTGTGTTTGATGGCGGTTGGTCTGATTTCGGCTACAAACCTCTCCGCGCAAAACTTGCCTGATACGACGCGCCTCTTGCGTTTCCCGACGACGAACGGGATGCAGATCGTGTTTTGTTACGCCGGTGAGCTGTACACAGTTGGCAAAGACGGCGGCATTGCCCGTCGCCTCACGAGTGGTCCTGGCTACACCTCGTTCCCGCGTTTCTCGCCGGATGGCAAGCAGATCGCCTTCACTTCACAGTACGACGGCAACACGGAGGTCTACGTGATGCCAGCGGAGGGCGGCGCACCGAAACGCCTGACAACTTCGGCTACGCTCGGACGAGACGACATTTCCGACCGCATGGGGCCTAACAACCTCGTGATTGCATGGGAAAACACGAAACCGCTGGTTGTCTTTCGTTCGCGCATGAAATCATTCAACGATTTCATCGGCTCACTGTTTGCCGTGGGGCTGGACGCGGAATTGCCGCAGCAACTGCCGGTGCCACGCGGCGGTTTCGTGTCGTTTTCGCCCGATGATTCGAAGATGGCTTACAACCGCGTGTTCCGCGAATTTCGCACTTGGAAACATTACCGCGGCGGCATGGCGGACGACATTTGGATTTACGATTTCAAAACCGGCGCGACCGAAAATCTGACGGACAATCCCGCGCAGGACATCTGCCCGATGTGGGGGCCGGACAACAAAATTTATTTCATCTCCGATCGCGACAACCGCTTAAATTTGTTCGTTATCGACCTTGCGACGAAGGAAACCAAGCAGCTCACGCACTTCACAGATTTCGACATCAAGTTCCCGTCGATAGGTAAAGACTCGATCGTGTTCGAGCAAGCGGGATACATCTGGCGTTACGATCTGGCCAGCGGTCAGGCCATTCCAGTGCCTATCGAGATCAAGGAAGATTTTGCAAGTGGCCGCTCGGCCCTTGTCGATGCAGCCAAACATATCGAATCGGTGAACCTCGCGCCGGATGGCGAGCGCTCCATCACCGTCGCCCGCGGCGACCTTTTTTCCGTGCCGGCAAAGAACGGAACGCCGCGTAACCTGACGAAGACTCCAGGCGCGCACGAACGCGATGCGGTGTGGTCACCGGACGGAAAATGGGTCGCCTACAACTCCGACGTGACCGGCGAAAACGAACTGTACGTTCGTTCCCAGGACGGGAAAGGTGAGCCGCAACAGGTCACAAGCGGCGCCGATACTTATTACTACGCACCGAAATGGTCACCTGACAGCAAGAAGGTACTTTGGAGCGATCGGTTGCAACGATTGCGCTATGTCGATGTTACAACCAAAGTGATCACCCTAGTCGATCAGGACAAATACGGTGAAATCGAAGGCTACGCCTGGTCGCCCGACGGTCAATGGATCACCTGGGCGCGGCCGGAGGAAAATGGGATGTCGCGCGTCTATCTCTATTCGCTCGCGAACAAGCAGCAGACTGCTGTCACTGACAGTTGGTACGGCTCCGGCGAAGCGGTGTTCAGCGATGATGGCAAATATTTGCTGCTCGCTTCTGCGCGCGATTTCAAACCAACCTTCGGAGACCAAGAATTTGCAAACGTATATCGAGACATGCAGCGCATTTATCTTGTCACGCTGGCCAAAGAAACGGCGAACCCGCTCGCGCCGAAGAGTGATGAAGTCGGCAAGGCTGAGGAAAAACGACAAAAGGAAAAGGCAAAGGAAGCCGAAGAGAAAAAGCCGGAAGAAAAAGCCGCCGGGAAAAAACCGGAAGAAAAACCGAAGAAGCCAGTTGTTGTGAAAGTAGACACCGATGGAATCCAGAATCGGATCGTTGGCTTGGAAATTACACCGGGAAATTATCGTAACATCCGAATGCTGGATGATGGGCGGATCTTTTATCTGCGTCGCACGGCCGCTGATGATGTCGGTGAAGATGACGAAGAAGGATTCCCCGACAGAGACAGGAAATCGCACCTTTGCGTTTACAACGTGGACGATCGGAAGGAGACCGTGCTGGGCGACGCGAACAATTACCAAATCACGTTCGACGGCAAAAAGATGCTGGTGAAGATCAAAAAAGATTACGCCATCATCGATGTTCCAAAGGACAAGCTCGAAACAAAGGATCACGAGCACAAAATTGCAGGCCTCGACACCCGGTTGGATAGGCACGCCGAGTGGAACCAAATGTACTTCGAATGCTGGCGGCAAATGCGCGATTTCTTCTTTTCACCGACGATGAACGGCGTCGATTGGAAAGCGATGCGAGATAAATACGCTGCGCTGCTCCCGTTCGTGAATCATCGCAACGATCTCACGTATTTGTTAGGCGAGCTCATTGGCGAGTTGAACAACGGCCACACGTACGTCGCTGGCGGTGAACGCCCCGACACACCACGAATCAAGCTGGGCCTGCTCGGAGCGGAATTCTCCCGTGACCCGGCCACACGCGCCTATCGCATCGAACGCATTTTGCCGGGCGAAAACTGGGACAAGAAAACCCGCTCACCCCTCACGGACGTTGGCGTGAACGTGAAGCCAGGCGACTACATTCTAGCGATCAACAACACGCGAGTCTCAACGTTACCCAACCTTTACGACGCACTCATTGGTACCGCAGACAAGCAAGTTATCCTGCGCGTGAACTCCAAACCCACGGACGATGGCGCGCGGGACGTGACCGTTGTGCCTACCGACAATGAAGCGCCGCTGTACTACCTCGATTGGGTGCAAAAGAACATCGATTACGTAAACAAGAAAACCGGGGGGGAAGTCGGCTACCTGCATATCCCCGATATGGGCCAGCCCGGGTTGAATGAGTTCACCAAGCTTTACTTCCCGCAAATCCGTAAACACGCGCTTATTGTTGATGTTCGCGGCAACGGCGGCGGATTCGTCTCGCCACTGGTGATCGAGCGGTTGCGGCGGGCGCTGATAATGGTCGGGATCGCGCGGAACGGCGTTCCGCAGACCGACCCCCCGCAAACGTTTGTTGGCCCGATGGTCACTTTGACGAATGAATTCTCTGCGTCCGACGGCGATATTTTTCCGTACCGCTTCAAAGCGCTTGGGCTTGGCAAATTGATCGGTAAACGAACGTGGGGCGGCGTTATTGGGATTCGCGAGTCGCTGCCGCTTGCCGATGGCGGCCAATTCTTCAAACCCGAATTCGCTCCGTACTCAAAGGACGGTAAACAATGGATCGTTGAAGGACGCGGCGTCGATCCGGATATCGTCGTCGATAACGATCCCGGAAAAGAATTCAAAGGCGAAGACCAGCAACTGGACCGCGCGATTCAAGAGATTCAGGAAGAACTAAAGACGAAACGCTACGAACTTCCGCCGCCCCCACCCTGGCCTAATCGGAATCCCGCCAGCTGAACCTGGAGTTTTAACAAGAGGCGCTACTCGAGTTCGTTGTGGAGCACACGCGCCACTGCTCGCAGAAGCGAAATCCTAATAGGAAGGATTTCCTTCATGCTGGATAGAGAATCCCGCAAAACCGAAAGGAGATTTACGTCTTATGAGTGAGGAAGGACTTGAAACCATTGAGTCAACAACGCAGAAAACGCACGAATGGATCGCGCGCATTGCGGAAGGATTGCACATGGAAAAACGGGACGCCTACAAGGCGCTTAGGGCTGTTTTACAAACTGTGCGTGACCGCCTGCCATCGGATCTGGCGGTACATTTCGGGGCCCAACTGCCCATGCTAATCCGCGGCCTTTACTACGAAGGATGGGAGCCGGCCAAGGTGCCGATTAAGATGTCTCGCCAGGAATTTCTGGACACCGTACAAGAGAAAATTGTCGCTGGACGCGTAATCGACCCAGTGGAAACCGCGCAGTGCGTTCTGTCGGTGGCCGCCAATTATATTGGCGCCGGTGAAATGACAAAGATTATGCACAGTTTCCCTCACGATATGCAGTCGTTATTTCCGGCGCTTGCCTCTGCAGCGTAAAGCGGCGAGGTCGGCCGCATGGAACGAGCTTTTCCAAATCGAATCGAAGCGGGACGGCTTCTCGCGGAAAAGCTCGAGAAATATGCGGATCGCGACGACGTGATTGTGCTCGGCCTGCCCCGTGGCGGCGTGCCTGTTGCCAACGAAGTTGCGAAACGCCTTCGAGCGCCACTTGACGTTTTTATCGTGCGCAAGCTCGGCGTCCCCGGTTTCGAGGAACTGGCTGCTGGCGCGATCGCTTCCGGCGGCGTGCGTGTTTTGAATGAAGATGTCATGCGCGCGATCCCGCAAGCAGATCAGGCAATCGAGGCCGTTACCACGCGGGAAACAACAGAACTGCAGCGGCGCGAACAAATCTATCGGGAGGGACGCCCGGCACCGA
>JBKPLM010000009.1:0-4280 GCA_046731655.1 Verrucomicrobiota bacterium
TGCCCCTAAGCCACCCGCCCAGACTAACGAGCTGCGACAGCTTTTCATCGTGCACTTCGTTCATTGCCTGTTGAACGCTGTTTTGAGTGCGATCCAGTTCCTGCCGCACATTTGCCCAATCGCGCTTGTCTGCCGCATCGATGATCGCCTTGGCGTGTGGCGTGATTGAATTTCCTACGCCAATCCCCTTGGCCAGTGCCAGCGCGCGCTGGCCAATATCTTTTACTGCAGGCGCATCCTCCGCTTGCACCGCGATAAAGCCATTGGCAATCACTGTCCCAAGTAAGAGGGCGATACGGGGTCGCTCGGTGATATTGGGTTCTTCATCGCTGCGGACATGTTCCTTCCAGTCTACCGCACCCAGCTTGTTCAGTGCCCCAAAAAGTTCGTTCGGTAACGGCACCACGACATCTTCTACAGTCGTGGACAATTGGTTAATATTGACGTGCTGCGGAGTCTGCGCACCATGCGCGCACAGGGCAAGGCCAAAGACCGCAGCCACCATTGAGTTCAAACGCTTAATAAACAGCACCATTGGGAGCTTTGAATGTTGATTTCGAGTTCGTATTCAGGGATTTAGTAACCGAACCTAAGCAGAACCGCTGCCTACACAAATCCTTTACCTCTTTCTTGTTTGCGTCGTCGCCGCTGCCTCCTGGGTGATTTGTTCAGATGACACATAGTTTTTACGAAATTTCTCGAACGGCGGGCTTGGCCTTAAATAGAGGTGCCGTCCGGCAATATTTTCCGGCAAACTGCCTATGTGGAGGCAGAATTAGATTGCAAGTTGCCGCCTACTTCTTGTTAGACGCTGGACATCCTTTCGGTATGCAAAGAGCTAACGCAAATTACAGGGAAAGAGCATCTGAATGCGTTCTAGAATCGTTTACTTGATTTTCATAGCGGTCTTAGTGGCTCTAGCGTATGTCGGAATGCAGGCAGACCAAAAGAGTTTCGTAGGCTCTCTGTTCGCGGCGTTCCTCTCGGCATTCATAGTGTTTTTCGTAGAGATGGAACTAAGACCGGAGATCAGCATAGTACAAGAGCAGGCGCCCGTTGTTCTACCGGACGGACGTAGGTTCCTCCGCGTAGTCGTAGCTAATCGTGCCCTTTGGTGGCCGCTGAGATTCATCATGGATCGGCGCCCTGCCCAACCAAGTCCGGGGCGTGGATCACATTCCTTACCGAAGCGAACAATCTTGTCTTTGCTCCCGGACGCCAAATGATCGGCCGCAGGCGTGGGCAAAAACGCATCCACATTTGATGGGCGTTCGAATTCTAGTCTGGAGGCAAGACACATGAAATTACCTGATGCGGTTATTGATAAACTACAAGATAGCGGGTCGCCTGTGACCCACGAGGCAATCATCGAAGGCGATGACATGATAGTCCGTTACACCTGCGACGGGAAAGCAATTGGCCAAACCATGTTTCACTACACGCCAGAAACATACGTGGATTGGTTCCGTTCAATGATAAACGAGATGAATCCCGAAACAGGAGACAGCACGAAGAAAAATAAAGTTAAGGTTCGCGAAAAGCGTCCACGTGCTCGTACCTCTCAGTCACGTCGACCGCATTCTCGAAAACGTGGCCGGGGCAAAATGGCTGATAAAAAGGAAACGAAAAGACGCAAATAGTGCGAAGGCGGCCCGACCGCCCTAATCAGACGGTGATCCGCCTCTCGGCGGCTATCGAAACTAGATTGTGTCGCCCCTGTCGCCTTGGCCTTTTGGCACTTTAGTTTTCGCGTGTCGACGCCGGCCCGTCGCAAGCGAACGTCCAACGCTTACTTCTTTCTTAAATTCACCCTGAGGATTGCGGCGGACGTACCGTTGATCCTCTGGGTGCGATGAGAGCGCGTTTACTTGTTTTCGATCTAGTTCGTGTTGTCATATCCCTTCATTTCCTTCTCAATGAACATCGCGCTGTCCGCTTAGAACGGTTTGGAAGAAATTTGCCCCAAAAGAACGCTGCGACGGAGGCGCGAATTTTGCGTCGCATCCGTTACTAAAACAGATACAAAAAATGCCTGCGCCGCTCCGCTTCGTCGCGCCAATGGAATGTCAGGAAGTGGATCAGATTCCACAAGGAGATCTCTGGCAATACGAGCTTAAGCTGGACGGGTACCGAACCATCGCAGTTAAGGAGAATGGAGATGTTCGTTTGTTTTCGCGCAATGGGACCTCTTTCAATTCGAAATTTCCATCGGTGGTGAGAGGCTCGGAGCACTACGAGCAAAACACTTTATCCTTGACGGGGAGATTGTAGCCCTCGACGAACGCGGTCGACACTCATTCGCGTTGCTACAAAGCATCAAGACATCGAAAGCACCATTACGCTTTTATGTTTTCGATTTGCTGCACATCGACAATGACAGTTTAACGAAAACCATTTTGGAAAAGCGTCGAAAGCGGCTGGAGACGGAATTCGCTGCCCTTACCGAGACGGTGCAGTTGTCACCAATTTTATCCGGTCAGACGCGCGATATTCTCGCCCACGTCAAACAGTTTGAATTTGAAGGAATTGTCGCAAAGCGGCTCGATTCCATTTATGTGCCGGGGAAAACTTCCGGCAACTGGCAGGAGCAAAAGACACAACGAACTGATGAGTTTTTGGTCGGCGGTTACGTTCCTGGCCGGTATGGCGTCGAAGAACTTATTGTCGGCGAAATGCGCGACAGAGACTTCTATTTTTGTCGGATGTATTAAGAACGGCTTCGTCCCGTCAACACGGCAGAGAATTTTCGATGCGATAAAAGGCAAAGAAATCGAGAAGTGTCCTTTTGTGAACCTTCCTGAGAAGAAAGGGGCGCACCGGATGGACCGGAAGAAAATGGCGGCCGTCCGATGGCTACCCCCACGAATTATAGCGGAGATTGCCTTTAATGAGCGAACGCAAGCAGGGCACTTGCGTCACTCAAAATTTCTTCGGTTGCGAGACCGGGCGGATGTACGCACAAAAGCGCGGATAAAGTCGAAATAAGGCTGCGACGTTCTATCGAGCGAGCCATCTACCGTTATCCAGCTGTAACCTGGGGCTGGATTCGAGCGGCAAGGAAGCCCCTTCGGATTACAGCGTCGAGAAGTATTGTCACAAGCTCGACCTCGTTGCGACGATTCCGTAATTGCTTTCGCGTGGTAGTGAACGCCTCATGCGTTAACAAAACTGCTTCTCGAGGATCATCCGTCAGTCGAGAAGCAAAGCTGTAAACGGCGGGATAATAACGAGCGACCAAAGTATCAAAACGTGCGCGTCTCCTTTTCATCGAGCCTCCTATCTGCCTGCAGTCCGACGCTCATCCACAAACATCTCGCGAACCGGATAGCCCGCGCCAGTCTTGCCGCCGAAAGCCGCTGCCAGAGCGCCCAAGATAAGACCTAGGGCGGCCGCGCCTGTGCCCACCGCACCCCCCTTGGCCGCACGCTGTCCCACTTGTCGTGCCTCCGTGGCTTTCTGCTCAGGTGTGGTTTGTTGAGCTTGGGCTGCGGCCTGGTTGGCGCTCGCCCTTGCCTGCCCCGCCAACTGATTTATCTGTTGCTGAACCGCTGGCGGCAGCTGGGTTCGCGATAGTCTGTCACTGTTACCCACGGCGAAGCTCGCCAGCCCCGATGCTGTGCCGATCAGTCCACCGGCGGCTGTCGTTAGCAGGAGAATCGTCAACATAGTTACGGTGGCCCAAGTAGCTAATCCGTGGAGCCACCCATTGAACGTCCCGCCAAGCCGTCCGGCGATGTAGCCGCCCAAAAAGAGCGAAACCAAACTGCTAACCCCGAGCCAAACCCCAGCTCCAATTCCAAGCGTGGTGCCACTCGGATTTTCACCTGTCGCTGGATTCAAGGTCGCGAGTCCAACTGCTGTACCAATAAGTGTCAGGACGAGTTGCGTTGCGAGCGCGATTATCGCGCCTGCGAAGATCGCACCCCACGAGATGCGGGCGAAAGGTCGATCGAAGTTGCGGAATGGTTCCACCGCAGCAGCCGTGGCATGCAATGTTGTCTCGCGGCTTGCTGGCCCATTGTTAGGTTCAACCATAGCTCGATTACCGAATACTGATTCAGACATAATAATTTTCTTTCGTTTGTGTGTGGTTTGTTAGTTCGATCCTTCTCTTCGTGTGCCCAGAAACCTCCTTTAATAATGAAAACGCACAATCGGGACGGTGGATGATTGTCTAGTGAGACATAACCCTATGCCACGTGAAGATTGTCCTAGGAGCGTGGTGTCTCTGTGTGAAGAGAAACGCTGCTACGGCTGTGTTAAACAACACAGGCACCGAG
>JBKPLM010000010.1:0-3612 GCA_046731655.1 Verrucomicrobiota bacterium
GTTCTATCTCAAGAACCTATCGATCCTCCTCGACCTGAAAATCATGTTCAAGACCTGCGCTGTTATTGCCCGGCAATTGGTCGAGTCCAGACTTGCGGCACAACATACTCGGCGAGACGCCACCCTCTCCTCACCGGCGCCGATCTTACAAACATTGGTAGAATCAGCTCGAAAAAGCCCGCGCTCGCCAACAACGATCTTACAAGGCTTCGCCGAATCAGCTCCCAAATGAAGAAACAAATCACAGTCGGCATAATCGGATGCGGTTACTGGGGACCACTTCTGGTTCGAAACTTCACAGGCCTTTCGGACTGCCAGCTCAAAACCGTCTGCGACGTCAATGCGGAGCGCCTGAAACATATTCGCGCGCTGTATCCGGACATCGAAGGCATCACACAGACGCAGCAGCTTCTCAACGGCACAAACGTGGACGCTGTCGTCATTGCCACTCCGGTGAAGCATCATTATTCATTGGCCAAGGCAAGCCTCCTGGCAGGTAAGCACACGTTCATCGAAAAACCGATGGCGTCCTCTTCAGCCGAGTGCGAGGAACTAATCGAAATCGCCGACCGCAACGGTCTGGTCCTGATGCTAGATCACACTTTTCTCTACTCTTCGCCCGTGCAGAAGATTGCCCAAATCGTGCAAGCCGGAGATTTGGGCGAAATCCGCTATATCAATTGCCGGCGTCTCAATCTGGGATTATTCCAAAAAGACATCAACGTCGCGTGGGATCTGGCACCGCACGATATCTCGATCATTCTCCATATTCTGGATGAATTTCCCACCACGATTAACTGCCAGGGAAACGCTCATATCACGCCTGGCGTCGAAGACGTCACTAACATGTCGCTCTCCTTCTCGCGCAAACGTTTCGCAACCATCCAGAGCAGCTGGCTCGAGCCACGGAAAATTCGCGAAATGACCATCGTCGGCACACGACGCATGATCGTATATGACGATTTGCGGACACGCGAAAAAATCCGCATTTACGATGCACGGGTAGAGCGTCCGCCGCACTACGACACGTTTGCTGAATTTCAATACTCTTATCATTACGGGGACAGCTACATCCCATACCTCCATCAGGAGGAACCGCTGAAGTCGGCCTGCCAGCATTTTATTGACTGCATCCAAACGAATTCGGAGCCGTTAACGGGTGGTCGTCGGGGGCTGGAGATGGTCAGGATCCTCGAAGCGGCCAGTGCTTCCCTCAAGATGAACGGTGCGCCCGTGACACTTTCTCCTTCGACTAGTGCAGCGCCGGCTCTCGCCTCGGCCAAAGCAGAAGAGCTTCTCCCCATTGAAGCATTCGCTGGATGAGAGTCGCGCGGGCTTCACGCCAGCTGAACGCAGCGTGTGAGGCTTTGGCTCTGACTCTAGAGATTCACCGCATTAAGCTAAACGATAAAATGAAAGTTCCCTTCCTCGATTTGAAGGCACACCACGCCCCTTTAATTGAAAAGTTCGATCGCGCTATTCGCGAAGTGATCGAGAGCAGCGCGTTTGCCGGGGGGCCGTTCGTCGAAAAGTTCGAAGAAGAGTTCGCTGCCTTTTGCGGCTCTTCCTATGCCATAGGCGTTGGCAATGGGACAGATGCGCTTTGGCTTACTCTCCTGGCGCTTGGAATTGGTGAAGGCGACGAAGTAATCACGGTCCCGAATACATTTATTGCGACGGCTGAGGCCATTGCTTACTGCAAAGCTCGACCCGTGTTTGTGGATGTGGATCCGGACACATTCACGATGAACCCGGCGGAACTGGAGAAGAGCGTGACGGACAGAACCAAAGCGATCATTCCGGTTCACCTTTTCGGGCAGCCGGCGGACATGGATCCGATTTTGGAATTTGCCCGGACACGCGGGCTCTTTGTTATTGAAGATGCCGCTCAGGCACACGGCGCGGAGTACAAACGTCGAAAAGCAGGGACTATGGGCGACGCCGGTTGTTTCAGTTTTTATCCCGGAAAGAACCTTGGCGCCTTCGGCGAGGCTGGCGCGGTCGTGACGAGTGATCCTGAATTACGGAACCGAATCCAAGTCCTGCGAGACCACGGTCAGTCACGAAAATATTATCACGACGTGATGGGCTGGAACTGCCGAATGGATGGCATTCAAGCGGCGGTTTTGTCCATCAAATTGCGTCATCTTGAACAAGCAAATCTCCTGCGACGCGAACACGCTTTGAGATACAATCGAGCTTTCGCCGGAATCGACGAACTTATTACACCGGTCGAGGCAAATTACGCGCAGCACGTTTATCACGTCTATGCCCTTCGAGTACGGGAACGCGACGAAATCCGGCGACATCTGCAGGAAAAGGGAGTTGGGTGCGCCGTGCATTATCCTATTCCGGTTCATCTCCAAGAGGCTTGCCGAATCCTCGGCTACAAAGAGGGCGCATTCCCAATCGCCGAGAAACTGGCCGAAGAATTTCTTTCTTTGCCGATGTTCCCGGAATTAACCGCAGAACAGATCGAATATGTCGCTTGCTGCGTCAGCGAAGTAGTGGCTGTGGGAGCGCTCGCCTAGAGAAAAGTCTTTGGAAACTCTCCAAGTAGCAAAGTCAGAAGCCATGGGCGCCGCGCCTTTCTCTGGCGACGATCCCGTTGTTCAGCGGCAGAATGGCGAGGAATCGCTGGAAATGCGAATTTGCGATCCCGTTCGCAACAGAGGCTGGGACCATTTGGTTGCCTTGCATCGCGACGCCGGCTGCTTTCACACGAGCGGCTGGGCGAAAGTGCTGCAGCAAACATATAACCACCACCCTTTTTACCTCCGGTTTTCCCGGGGCCGCAGGTTGGCGGCGCTGGTACCGCTGATGGAAGTGCGCAGTCCGTTCACTGGCCGCCGCGGTGTCTGCCTCCCCTTCAGCGATACATGCGAACCACTAATCTTTGATCCGGACGCCGTCGATTTGGTAAGAGATCGGGTCGTGCGTTTCGCGCAGGAACGCCGATGGAGATATCATGAAATTCGCAGCGGCAAATTTTTTCGGGCTGGCTCGAGTTCAGCCGCGACATTCTATGGGCATACACTGGATTTGCGCCGTCACGTTGATGAACTTTCCGAACGCTTTGACAGCCCAGTACGCCGGGCGATTCGCAAAGCAGAACGAAGCAATGTGAGTATGGTCGTCGGCCGCAGCCGTCAGGCAATTGACGATTTTTATCGACTACACGTTCAAACCCGCCGGCAACACGGCGTTCCGCCACAGCCGACCTCCTTTTTCCTGAACATCCTTGAGCACATAATCAAACCCGGACTGGGCTTCACCGTTCTCGCGAAACGCGAATCACAGCCGATTGCGGCTGCGGTTTTCTTTCGCTTCGGAAAGAACGCTCTTTACAAGTATGCTGCTTCCGACAAGCGGTTCCAAGAATTCCGCGCTAATAACCTTGTCATGTGGCAAGGCATCCAATTCCTGCTACGCACTGGCGCAGAAAAATTACATCTTGGACGCACCGAGTGCGAAAACGATGGCTTGCGACGATTTAAAATTTCGTGGGGCACTAAGGAAGAGGCAATTGATTACTTCCGAGTTGATCCATCAGGTCGGAAGTGTATACTTCGCACCCCCTCTGACTCCGGCTTCCACAAGAAGATCTTTAGC
>JBKPLM010000011.1:0-10155 GCA_046731655.1 Verrucomicrobiota bacterium
TCCACGACATGCTTGGTGACAAACCGCTACCACCCGTCACCACGTTTGTTATCGGGACGAGTAACCTCGTAAAGGATCATGGTCTTGTTCTGGTTGGGGCGATTATCGTCGCAGTAATGGCTTACAAATTTATTGGCCGCACGCGAGGCGGGCGATTCGTGATTGACAGCTTCAAACTGCGCATGCCGCTCTTTGGCGATTTGAATCGCAAAACGGCAATCTCGCGGTTTGCGCGCACACTTGGAACGCTGGTCACGAGCGGTGTGCCGATTTTGCAGGCATTGAACATCACTCGCGAAACCGCCGGCAACTCCGTAATTGCCGCTGCTATTTCACACGTACACGACAGCGTCAAGGAAGGCGAATCGATCGTTCAGCCGCTGGAAGCCAGTCGCGCTTTTCCGCCGATGGTGACCAGCATGGTCGATGTGGGCGAAGAAACTGGTAAACTTCCAGAAATGCTCCTGAAAATTGCGGATGTGTACGATGATGAAGTCGATAACGCGGTCGCGGCCCTCACATCGATGCTTGAACCCATCATGATCGTGTTTCTGGCGCTGATTGTCGGCACGATCGTGCTAGCTCTCTTTACGCCGCTTATCAGCATCATCACCGGCTTGCAGCAGCAGACGTGATGCGCCTGCGGTGCGAATGACGAAATCCGAATGTCGAATGACGAATGTTGTATAGGCGCTCGCCGCGGTAGGCGCCGCTATACCGTGGCATTCACTCTCATTGAGTTAATAGTCGTCGTCACCGTTATTGTTATTCTCGTAGGATTAATTCTAAGCACAGTCGGCTATGTTCAGAAGAAAGGTGCCCGCGCCCGCGCCGAAACCGAAATCGCCGCCATGTCAGCCGCTTTGGAAAGTTACAAGGCGGATAATGCGGTTTATCCTCCTTATTCGGGAGCTGCGGGAGCACATGCTTTGTATCAGGGGCTGACCGGGGACGGAAATGACGCGATTGGCGGCACGACTCCATCGACAGGAACGCCAGGGTCGAGCGGAAAATCATACATGACGCTAAAACCTAATATGCTAAGCCCCAACCCGCCGGATGCGACGACGCGTGTAATTGACCCTTTCGGCAACAATTATAATTACTTGGCCCCGGGGATAAACAATACATCCACGTTCGATTTGTGGAGCGTTGCGAATGCGAACCCGGCTACGGATCAGCTACAGTGGATCAAAAACTGGTAGGGCGCGACCGCCGCGCGCGACGCTCACCCTTCGCTGGTATGCACCACAACCTCCACGCGGCGATTGGGACTCTGCTCTTCAATTGATCCGTTCGGCGAAGCTCGGAATTTCGCCGCGCCGTAGCCGCGTGCCTGGATCTGCGCAGGATTAATACGCATGACCTCTACCAAATAACGCTTCACGCTGTCGGCGCGGCGCTGACTCAGATCGAGGTTGTATTCGAATGAGCCGAACGAATCCGTGTACCCTTCAACGGAAAATGTCGCCTTCGGGTTGCGCTGGATGAGAGTGCCCAGTTTTTGCAATTGAGTGATGGCGCTCGCTTGCAGCATGTCGCTGTCATATTCGAAGAGCTGATCGTCCGGTAATCGCAATTTTGTGCCCGAGCCAAGCGGACCTTTTTGCGCGAGCAGCTGATCTAAATCGCTAAAGCCGGGAGTGCGCCCTTTGTTTGGTCCGGCGCTGTCGCCGGGCATTTTGCTTGTAAACGTATTGGGACGCTTGATCGTCGTACTCGTTGCCAACTCCGTTCCGCTGAGCGCAGGCTGTGGACGGCCTGATTGCGAACTGTTGTTGAGCAGCGATTGCTCGTGCGTCGCATTTGGATCATTAGCGAGACTCTGCGCAGTTGAACGCTCAATTTCAGTTAGAACGGAATTTACTTCCGGCTGTTCCACCTTGGGTTGATCAGGCAAAACGTCCCGCATCTCATCCGGAAGCGCCGCGCTGGCTTGAATGTCCTGCAACAGCTTGTCGAACGATTTCTTCTCGTCCGGTAACTGCACATCGGTATTATCGGGGTTCGGTTTCGCTGCTGGGTTTGACTGGTCAACACTGCTTTTGCCAAGGTCCGATGTGGTGATGCTCCTCACTTTGAACGTTGGCGTCTGTTCGTTTTGAGCAACCAGGGTTTCAATCGATTGGAAACGCGTCCGGTAAAAATAAGCGCAAAGCACCAGGTGTAATCCCAGCGAAACGATCAATCCAAACCAAAGCCAGCTGCGCTCTTTGCTGCCCGTGAGCAATCCTTCAGTCTCGAGCCGGTCAAACTCGTCGAAATCAGAAACTCTCATTGCGTAGCCGGTAACATATCACATCTGGAATAACGAAGCACGAATGCGCAAAAGCAAAAATGTTAAATGTTCCACCGTTTGGCTCTCAAGGACCTTTCAGCTTTGTAACTTTTCAACGTTTAGACTTCTCCTCAACTGCTCCGCGTTTGTTCGATAAAGGCCCTGGCGGCACGCCGGATCTCATCTGCCACACGTGCCTCGGGTGAAACAAATTTTGGGGTGAACCAAGGAAAGAGTCCGATCAAATCGTGCGTGACCAGGATTTGCCCGTCACAATGCTTGCCGGATCCGATACCGATGGTTGGAATGCCGATTGTCTTTGTGATCTGCTTTGCAATATCTGCGAGCACAATCTCCAGCACGACGGAAAACGCACCGACCTTTTCCACTGCATGCGCGTCGGCTAGCAACGCTTCTGCTTCAGCTTGAGTACGACCCTTGATCCTGTACCCGCCTTCCTCGCGGACACTCTGGGGAAGCATACCGATGTGCGCCATGAACGGAATGCCTGCCGCGGTGATCGCCTCGATTTGCGCGACATGACTCACACCGCCCTCGAGCTTTACGGCTTTCGCGCCAATATCGACAAATTTGCTGGCGGTCTCGACCGCCTGTTCGGGTGTGTCGTAGGTATGGATTGGCATGTCTGCCACTAGCAACGCCTGCTTGACTCCGCGAGCCACTGCGCGGGTGTGATGCAGCATATCTTCCAGCGTGACACCGGTTGTATCCTGGCAACCGAGCACGACCATGCCTAACGAGTCGCCTACGAGAATGATGTCGATGCCGCTTTCGTCGAGTAGACGCGCCGTCGGATAATCGTAAGCCGTCAACGCGGTGATCTTTTCGCCGCGCTGTTTCATTTGACGAAAATCTTTCATCGGATCTGCCGGAAGATCAGCCGCCAATTCTAGAACGCAAGCTCACCAGTCGTCCGTCAATCGAATCATCTCACCGGATTCCTTAAGTTGCGCCAGCAACTGGCCGATTGCTTTCGTCTGACTTGGCACAATCAACTCGGGTCGAATATTGGCGAGCGGTTGAAGTACAAATTTTCTCAGATGCATTCTCGGGTGTGGCAACTGCACCCGCTTATTGTCGATCTGCCAATCGCCGCAGTAGAGCAGGTCGATATCGATTGTACGCGAGACGTTTTTCCGATGGTCGCGCTTGCGGCCTAACGACTCTTCAATTTGAACAAGTTGTTCAAGCAACTGCACGGGATTACCTTCATAATCAAATTCTACGACTGCATTCAAAAATTTTAACGCCCCCGGTTCGCAATCGACGGGTTCGGTCTCGTAAATGCCCGAAGAGAGAATGGGCGGTTGAACCCCATGGAGCTCGGTGATTTGTCGCCGAGCGGCTCGCAAATTCTCGAGGCGATCACCGAGATTGGATCCGAGTGCGACAGCAGTTCTCATTTGTTGTAGCCACGGACGTTGACCGCAGCTGGGACAGCAACCCCCGACTACAGCCCAAGCACATCCTGCATCGAGTAAAGTCCCGCTGGTTGGTTGATAATCCATTTTGCCGCGAGCAAGGCACCTCGCGCAAAAATTTCGCGGTTCGCTGCGTGATGAGTGAGTTCAAGACGCTCGCTCGGTCCGCTAAACATGACCGTATGTTCGCCAACCACATCGCCTTGGCGAATCGATTGAATCGGAATTTCGCTTTGCACTTTCCTGCCTGCTTTCAAAACCTCAGCAAGAGTTTTGGCCGTCCCGCTGGGCGCATCTTTTTTCATCTTATGATGCGTTTCGACAATCTCAGCTTCAAAATCGCTGCCGAGCCGTTCGGCAGCGTTGCGCGTCAACCAGAAGAGTACATTGACTCCGACGCTGAAATTAGATGCAAACACGATTGGCAACGACTGTGCACCCTTTTCAATCATTCTGCGTTGCTCTTGAGAATGACCGGTCGTCCCAATAACCAACGGCTTGCGATGCTGCAAGGCAGCCGCGCAAATTTCAGCGATGGTGTCGGAATGGCTGAAATCAATCGCCACATCACAATTTCTCATAGCCGGGCCGATCGGATCGCCAAGATCGCACTGCGCGACGACATCGATCTCCGAGTCGCCTTTTGCAAGATCAGTGATGGTTTTTCCCATGCGCCCAGCGGCGCCGACGAGCAGGACGCGAACTCGAGAGTTCTTCACTTGAGAAAACTCTCACCCCACGGTGAGGACTGATGTGAGACGAAACCCGAAATCATTTCTCCTGCTCGATAGCCTCAAGCGTTTTGCGTAAGCGCGCCTGATTCGATTCGCTCATGTCACATAACGGCAAACGCACTTCGCCGGACATTGCCCCGCGCCAGCCGAGCGCCGTCTTCACTGGCACAGGATTCGGTTCGATGAACAGATCCTTAAAAAGCGGAAACATCTTATAATGCAGGTTGAAGGCTAACTTCGCATCGCCGCACTCATATGCTCGGACGAGCGCGCGAACTTCAGCCGGAAACAGATTTGAAGCGACACTGACCACCCCAACCGCACCGACTGCCATGAACGGCAGCGTTAATGAATCGTCACCGCTTAAAACCGTAAATGATTCAGGCAAACGGACGCGCAACTCACTGATACGCTCGACACTTCCACTGGCTTCCTTGATCGAAACAATATTCCTGCATTCTTTCGCCAGGCGCGTCACCGTATCGGGCGCAATATCCACTCCGCATCGGCCAGGAATGTTGTAGAGCATGACGGGTAGCGATGTGGCGTCGGCAATCGTTTTGAAATGGCGAAACAAACCTTCCTGGCTGGGTTTGTTGTAATAGGGCGCGACGAGGAGCGCACCGTCAGCGCCAAGTTTCTCAGCCATTTTTGTATCCGCTACCGCGTGCTGGGTGGCGTTGGAACCTGTTCCGGCGAGAACCTGACAACGCTTTTTAGCAGTGGCGATTGCTAGGCGGATCAGTTCCTGGCGTTCCTCATGTGATAGAGTCGGCGATTCTCCTGTGGTGCCGACAGCCACAACTCCGCTGATTCCGGCGGCAATTTGGTTTTCGATCAGTTTCTCGAAAGCAGCAACGTCAATCGCGCCATTGCGAAATGGCGTAACTAAAGCTGTGAAGGTACCGCGAAACATGCAACAGAGGTTAAAAAAGTTAAAAGGTTACAAAGTCAAAACATTGCTGGAGATCAAATCTCGATCGCGCCTTCGAACACAAACTCGGCCGGGCCGGTGAGCGTAACATTGCGAAACTGCCCGTCGATCCTGTCAAACCCAACGCGCAATGCGTCTCCTCCGCGTGCAATCACAGTTATCGGACCCTTTACGTTTTCAGTAACCGCGAACACGAGCGCGCTGGCAACTACGCCGGTGCCGCACGCGAGAGTCTCATCCTCCACACCTCGCTCGTAGGTGCGGACAGCGATCTTATCGGCTCCGCGTTTCTCAATGAAGTTCACGTTTGCACCCTTTGGCGAAAACATTTCGTGATAACGAATGGCTGAGCCTTCTCGGGTCACATCGACATTGCCGACTTGCGCGACGGGAACAACCACATGCGGCACGCCACTGTTAATGAAATGAACGATCCCTTTCTCCGCGCCGATGCGAAGGTGAATGTTCAGCCGCAAATCGGTGGGCTCGGTCATTTGCAGAGTGACGAGGTCTCCGGCTAAATCCGCCGAAATGACCCCAGCTGGAGTCTCAAAGGAAATTTTCGCGTCTGCCCCTGCAACCTTGTTCGCAAACCGCGCAAAACAGCGTGCACCGTTCCCGCACATTTCCGCTTCTCCTCCATCGGCATTGAAGTAACGCATTCGGAAATCGGCATGGTCAGATGGATTTTCCAGCAATAAGACCCCGTCCGCGCCGATGCCACGGTGACGATCACAAAGACGTGCGATTTGGCTGCGATTTAGCTTGATGTCCCCTGCCCTGTTATCGATCAGAATAAAATCGTTGCCCGCGCCATCCATTTTCGTGAAACGCAGCATGTAGTTTGGGTAGCATAGTCTGCCACGAAAGCCAAGGAACGGCGGTTTCCAAACCGCCGCAGCGCGATTAAGAAATCGCCCTTCCTTGTTTAGCCGCCATTGCCAGATGGCGTTTTGATGATTACTTATCCCGCCGTGAAGCAACTAGCGGCTTGGGTTTTTCTAGGGATTCTTGTATCGCACGCGTCGTTCGCGGGCGACTGTAACAGCTTGGTCCTCGAACAGATCAAGCAGATGCCCCAAGGCGGCCGTTATTCTGTTTCGCACTTCGCAAAAATCCGTCTGCAATCTTCTGCGCACTTCGAGTCCGGTAAATTCTTCATTCTACCTTCCCAGGCGTCGCCGAGTTTCTGCTCTGGCGCAACCTATCTGGTATTCATCAGAACGATCGAGGCTTTGCGGGCGGGCGGGAAGCTGCGTCTCGATTACCCCACGCTAGAGCGACTCATAATTCGAGATCAGCGCGATGGCGAAGGCATCTGGGGCCGATGGAACGCAAACGGGCCAGGCACTGCCCGTCTCTTTCACGAGCTGCAGCTTGGGCAAAACTTCGATAATTTCGATCGGGCGAAGCCGGGTGATTTCATGAAAATTTTCTGGTCGCGGCAAGTGGGCAGAAATGAGCACGGACATTCCACGATTTTCCTCGGTGTGGAGAATCGTCCGGACGGCCAGTATGTGCGTTACTGGTCGAGCAATATTCCGTCTGGCTACGGCGAGAAAAGTGTTCCGCGAAGCAAGATCGCCTACGCCATTTTTTCGCGTCTTCAGGTGCCTGAAAATCTCGCGCGAATCAACAATGCCCCGTTTGTCGATACATATTTGGCGTCTCTTCTTCGAACTCGCTCCAGCATCGCCGAAGCCAGCGCGAAGTGCGGATTGTGATTATTTGTTTATCGGCGCCGTCATCCCGAACTGAGTGAGGGACCTCGCAAAGGGCTGCCGGTGCTCAGAGAAGGTTCCGGGTGATCTCGGTAACTGTGTGCGCCTCTGGGAGGTCCCTCGCCGTCTTCGCGACTCGGGGTGACACAGCTTTATGTGAATCGCTTCGAAAATGAAGCGTCGTCCAAATGGTGCTTGCCTTAACGCGGACCGCTCCTTAAAACGGAGCGATGATGATCGAAAGCTTAAAACGTCATTGGTGGGTTCCAGTGATAAGGGGTATCGCTGCAATTGTCTTTGGAATTATCGCATTCGTGTATCCAGGCTTAACGGTCGCCACGCTGGTGCTGTTTTTTGGAGCATGGGTGCTAATCGACGGCATATTCCGCGTTGTCGGTGCGATAGGGCATCGTGCTTCTGATCCCGACTGGGGATGGCATATCGTCATAGGAATTGTTGGAATCATTGTCGGGCTTCTCACCTTCCATATGCCGCAGATAACCGCGCTTGCTCTAGTAATCTATATCGCAGCCTGGGCGCTTATGATTGGTGCATCTGAAATTGCGCTGGCGGTTAAACTGCGCCGGGAAATTAAAGGCGAATGGTTTCTGATCCTTATGGGTCTGGCATCTATTGTCTTTGCCATGCTACTTCTGTGGAACCCTGTCGCAGGCGCCGCCGCGGTGATTTGGCTCATCGCATGGTATGCGGTTGTATTGGGCGTTCTTGCCATCTTTTTTGGCTTCCGCTTGCGCAGCCTGAGGACGTTGGCTCCCTCTTAAAAATTTCATATCAAGCCAAGGTGTGGGATTCGGCTGGTTTCGACCCGCTTTAGACATTGGGCATGCACTTTTTGCGCCACGCGCTCTTTTTTCTGCGCGACAAACCAGGGCGCCTGCGGGTTTGTTCAAGAAAATACGGCTTGGTGCGATTGATGGAGCGATTACTCTACGTCGCAATATGAGTCTTCCGATTTTACGCGTCGAATTCGAGACCCCGAGAATCCCCGGCCTCTTAATCGCCTATGAAGAAAACTGCCTCTGCCCCCCGCCTTCGATCAGCCAATAGCTCATATCTCAACGGCGACCAACTCGATAGCAAGCAGCTCCTTGCAGCCCTGACCGCATTCAAACGCGGGGATTTTTCCGCTCAACTGCCGGACGATTGGACAGGCATAGCCGGCAAAGTTGCAGATACCTTTAACGACGTAATCCGGCTCAATCAGCGCCTGACACAAGAACTGGCACGCATCGGCCACGTAGTTGGAAAGGAAGGCAGGATCAGACAAAGAGCCTCCCTCGGAGGCGCGTCCGGCTCATGGGCTGACGCGATGAGGTCGGTCAATAATTTGATCGAGGACTTGGTTCAACCCACGAGCGAAATGGCCCGCGTAATCGGTTCTGTCGCAAAGGGAGATCTGTCTCAAACGATGGCGACTGAAATTGAAGGCCAGACGCTCGAGGGGGAGTTTTTGCGTACCGCAGAAATCGTAAATACAATGGTACGTCAGCTCAGTGGTTTCGCTTCCGAAGTCACACGTGTTGCACGAGAGGTAGGTATAGAAGGCAAGCTGGGCGGACAGGCGAATGTGAAAGGCGTTGCGGGAACCTGGAAGGATTTGACTGACAACGTCAACCTGATGGCTGGCAACCTTACCGATCAGGTCCGTAATATCGCGACCGTCACAACAGCCGTGGCAACCGGTGACTTAACAAAGAAAATCACGGTTGACGTCAAAGGGGAGTTCCTTGAGCTGAAAGACACAGTCAACGTGATGGTGGATCAGCTTCGCTCGTTCGCCTCGGAGGTAACACGCGTGGCCCGCGAAGTGGGTTCTGAAGGGATCCTCGGCGGACAAGCTCGCGTCGAGGGCGTCTCCGGAACATGGAAGGATCTGACAGATTCCGTCAATTTCATGGCACGCAATCTGACCGGCCAAGTGCGCAACATTGCCGCAGTCACGACGGCTGTCGCCAAGGGAGATCTGTCGAAGAAGATCACCGTCGATGTTAAGGGTGAGATCCTTGAATTAAAAAACACCATTAACACGATGGTCGATCAATTAAGCTCGTTTGCGTCGGAGGTGACGCGCGTTGCACGCGAGGTGGGCACGGAGGGAAAACTTGGCGGGCAAGCAGACGTGCGAGGAGTTGCGGGAACCTGGAAGGACTTGACTGAAAGCGTCAATTCCATGGCGAGTAACCTTACGGCACAAGTGCGCAACATTGCCGAAGTAACGACAGCGGTGGCCAACGGTGACTTGTCGAAAAAAATCACCGTGGACGTTCGGGGTGAGATTTTGGAGCTCAAGTACACGATCAACACGATGGTTGATCAGCTTCGTTCGTTTGCATCCGAAGTGACTCGCGTTGCGCGGGAGGTTGGCAGCGAAGGGAAGCTGGGTGGGCAAGCAGACGTGCGAGGAGTTGCCGGCACCTGGCAAGACCTGACCAACAACGTGAACATGATGGCGGGAAATCTCACAGCCCAGGTTCGGAACATTGCCGAGGTGACGACGGCGGTCGCACGCGGCGATCTGTCGAAAAAAGTTACGGTCGACGTGAAGGGCGAAATTCTTGCGCTGAAAAACACCGTGAACACGATGGTGGACCAGCTTAACTCGTTCGCGTCGGAGGTAACCCGTGTCGCGCGCGAGGTCGGCACGGAAGGTGAGCTCGGTGGACAAGCCACGGTTCAAGGTGTTGCCGGCACGTGGAAGGATTTGACTGACAGTGTGAATTTCATGGCTCGCAATCTGACGAATCAGGTGCGTGGCATCGCGAAAATTGTCACCGCCGTCGCAAAGGGAGACCTGAACCAAAAGCTCCTTGTTGAAGCAAAGGGGGAAATCGGCGAGCTCGCCGATACAATCAACAACATGATCGATACGCTCGCGACGTTTGCCGATCAGGTAACTACTGTTGCGCGTGCGGTCGGCGTCGAGGGGAAACTGGGTGGGCAGGCTAGTGTACCCGGCGCGGCCGGGACATGGCGCGATCTAACCGATAATGTAAACCGGCTCGCGGCGAATCTGACGACCCAGCTC
>JBKPLM010000012.1:0-2538 GCA_046731655.1 Verrucomicrobiota bacterium
GGTGGCACCGAGCGCGTGAATAATTTCGTCCACGAGCTGTGGATCGTTTGTTGCGTACACTGCAAGTGAATCGCCTACCTCAAAACTCATTCCCCATCCGGTCAGGTCGAGTTCAAAATGGCGCGTATCTTTTGCCGACTCCGGCCCGCTCAGGCGGCGATTGACCAGAAGTTTGGCAGGAAACGGGTTTGCCCGCGAATACGGAGGAGCCGCGACAGAAGCTTCAGCATGCATAACCGTTTTGTAGCGGCGATCTCCGATCGTCGCAAATATTCATCCGTCGTTCCCTATCGCCAGCGTGGGACAGACATCCATCGCGCGCTGCGCAGCGGCTGTTTCCTCGGATGTTTCGGGCTGTCTAGAAAAGTGAACGGCAGTTTCGTCGCTGTTGTAAGTCAAAAGATTCGAGGCTTCTTCAAGACAGAGCCGACACAACGCGCAACTAGTATCCACATACCACTGCCCAGGCGCGTTCTCCGGTTGTTTGCTCAGTTTGTCTGCCACGTTTCAGATAAACTCAGGATGATGCTGAAGAAAATCAGTTCCGGACGCGCCTTAAATGATCCTGGACCTTCCTTTGTTGCGGCGGGCTTTTCTTGACGCGTCTGACGCGAGTGCAATTGCAAAATCCACCTGTCGTTTGAAAGCGTCTACGCGGACAACAAACACAGATAACTCGTCGCCTACACTAAAGCGTTTGCGCGACCGTCTCCCGATGAGCTGCCGCCGAGCCGAATCAAACAAATAAAAATCCTCTACTAACGAGGAGACGTGGACCAAGCCGGTCACGAGAGCATCCGGCAATTCTACCATCAACCCGTAGTTGCGAACATCGATAACAGCGGCGCGAAAAATTTGGGGATTGCGCGTATCGAGCTGCCGTTGAAAAAACTCGAGTTTCTTCGTCTGGATCGCGTCAATCTCGGCCTCGGCTGCGGTTCGTTCCGTAGCCGAAATGTGCTCGGCAATTGAAGCGATTTCAGCCATGTCGGGGTTCGATCCATGCTTTTGGGGGGAACGGACCGGCGGGCGGACCGGCGCCCTCGGAGAGCGCGCCCTACCAAGGGCGCGGTGCACCACCAAGTCCGCATAGCGCCGAATGGGACTGGTAAAATGTAAGTAGTTAGCCTTGGCCAACCCGTAATGGCCGAGCGGCTGCGGAGAGTAACGGGCCCGTTTCAAACTTTTAAGCAGCGCGACCTTGAGCGCTTGCTCTTCCGGTTTTCCACGGGTTGAGGCGAGCAATCGCTGGAGTTCGGCGCGATGAGTCAGATCGCCTGCCTTGTAATTGAAGCTGAGGACGAATTCGCGATACTCTGCCAATTTATCTGGGTCTGGATTTTCGTGGATCCGATAGATGGTCGGAATCGCACGCTTTTTCAGCTCGCGCGCAACAGCCTCATTTGCGACCAGCATGAATTCTTCGATCAGCTGGTGCGATTTATCATTCTCGACACGCTCCAATTTTACCGGGTGCCCCTCTTTATCGACCCAGACTTTTACCTCTGGAAAATCGAGGTCCAGGGCTCCATGGTCGAATCGCTTCTGCCGCAATAACGCAGCGAGTTCCCAGGCAAGGTGCAGCCGTTCGCCCAACTGATCGCTGGGTGCCGCGGTCAAAATCGCGTAGGCCTGCTTGTACGTAAGCCGGTGTGCGCTTCGAATTATGCTGTGTGCAAAGCGCGCGCTTTTTGCAGTCCCGTGTTTGTCGAAATGAATAAATACAGAATGCGTGAACCGATCGACGCCAGGATTGAGACTGCAAACGCCATTGCTCAATCGCTCAGGCAACATCGGGATCACGCGGTCCGGCAGGTAAACGCTGTTTCCGCGGCGCCGCGCTTCTCGATCCAGCGGGCTGTCGCGCTCCACATAAGCCGCCACATCAGCAATGTGCACGCCGAGGCGCCAGCCGCTCGGGATCTTCTCAACGTGAATTGCGTCGTCGAAATCGCGCGCATCATCGGGATCGATGGTGACGATAAATTCTCCGCGTAAGTCTTCCCGGCCGTCGAGCTGTCGAGAATCAATTGTCTCGGGAATTCTCTTCACCTGATCGAGAACATCCCTGGGAAATTCCGTTGGCAGATGATATTTCCGGATGATCGACAGCATGTCGATGCCGGGCGCCGAAGCCGCGCCGAGCACTTCGATGATTTCACCTTCCGGATTAACGTGACGCGATTCCCACGCCTCCAGGCGAACCACAACTTTGTCGCCAACTTGTGGCGCGAGTTTGGAAGTTGCGAGAGGCAGGTCCCCCACAGCGGCTTCGGCCTGTGGCGAATTGGAAACCTGCCCTACATAGACGTCGTGCACGATGCGCGGATCATCCGGGACCACATAATAAAAATTCCGCGAACGTTGGAGAGTGCCGACAATCGCATCGTGAGCGCGCTCCAGGATTCGAATCACGCGCCCCTCGCGCCGCCCTTTGATGCGTGCATAAGGTTCGTCCCGCGATATGCGCGCGACCACACGGTCACCATGCATGGCTGTACCAGTGTTTTCCGCCGCGATGAAAATGTCCGGCTGCCC
>JBKPLM010000013.1:0-11647 GCA_046731655.1 Verrucomicrobiota bacterium
ATAACCCCAGCCCGCGATCGCTCCATTGAGAGTTTCCAGCGCGTCCGTGCGCCGGTTCATGCGACCGTAGGTGATCGCCAGGC
This sequence comes from Verrucomicrobiota bacterium, assembly GCA_046731655.1. Classification (GTDB taxonomy): domain Bacteria; phylum Verrucomicrobiota; class Verrucomicrobiia; order Chthoniobacterales; family UBA10450; genus Udaeobacter. Next base: position 84 of record JBKPLM010000013.1, read on the forward strand.
CAAACCCCGGTCTCCCAGTGAACTCTCGTGTCTTTTCGTAGAGGGCAATCGCGTCATCGAAGCGTCCCATCTCGCGATACAGGGCCGCGAGTGCCGGCTCACCATAGTGGGCAAATGTCGGATCAAGCTGGAGTGCACGCTCGCCAGCCGCTGTGGCTTCATCGTAAAGACCAAAATAACGGTAAAGCTCGCACGCGAAGTTGCTCACCCAAAGTGAGGCCGGATCGATCTTCGATGTGCGCTGCAAGTAAGCCAGTGCTTTGTCCCGGTCGCCGCGCGCCGCGTAAAGCGCCGCGATGAAGTAATTCGACGGCGTTGAATTCGGATCAATTGCGACTGCCCGATTGAATTCCGCTTCGGCACCATCAAGGTCCCAATCCAATATGCGCTTGGTCTCGGCAAGATATACGTGCGCCTCGGCCTCTTCGTCGTCGAGTTCCAAAGCGCGAATCGCCGAATCACGGACTTTCGGATACGCTTCGAGCGGCGGCACGTAAGCGTCGGCCAGCCACAGCCACACTTTCGCGATTCCGGTCCACGCCCGGCTAAACTTGGGGTCTTTCTCCAGCGCGCGCTGAAAGAATTCTAGGCTTTTGCGCAATGCATCCTCGGTGTTCTGGTCCGAATAGAAGAGACCGTGTAGATAGGCATCGTAGGCTTCGGTGCTGCGTGATGCAGGCGGAGGCGAAATATCGAGATTCAGCTTTAGCGCGTCGACGATGGAATGGGTGATCTCGTCTTGTAGCGCAAAAATCCCATGCATTTCGCGCTCGTACGTTTCCGACCAAAGGGTAAATCCGTCGCTTGCATCGATCAGTTCCGCCGTCACGCGCACCCGATTGCCATCACGCCGAACACTGCCTTCCAGCACATGCCCAACGTTCAACTTGGACGCGATTTCTGGGAGCTCGGCTTGCTTGTCCTTGAACCAAAACGAAGAGCGCCGCGCGGCCACGCGCAGTCCGTCAACCTTGGCCAGTGCTCCCAGAAGCTCCTCTGCGATGCCGTCGCTGAAGTAATCGTGATCTTTAGCCGGGCTTAAGTCGTTAAAAGGCAAAACGGCAATCGATTTTTCGCTCGAAGTTGGCAGCTTAGCGACTTCTCCCCTGATCTTCGGTTCCGCATCGCTTGTTCGGACTATCCCATGGCTCGTGAAGTCGTAGATCCATGCAAGGATCAGAGCGATTGGAAAGCCAAGCATTATCGCGACAATGGCGAGCCGCTCACCCCAGTTCGGTATTTCAAATGGCGGAAAGACCTGAGTGACGACTTGGATGAGAAGCCAACCCACGACCGCGTACGTGACGGCGACGCTGTAAACTCTTCGTCGTTTTAGCTCGGCAAAAAACTTTTTCGAATTCACTGCTCGATCGGAAGACCAAGCCTCATATTTTGTCCGCGATTAGCAATCGACAAGTTCGGTGTTCGATTGAAACTGGCCGGAAAGTCACTTCCCTGGTTGTTCAAGGAGCTTTTGAAAACGCGGATCGTTCCGAAGAGGGTCCCATTCCCAGCGATATTTCATGTCGTTAACGGTTATGCTGTAATCGACGCTGTCCACTGCGCCCGGTGTTTTGAGAAGGCGTGTAATCAAAGGGATGGCGAGCTCCTTCTCTCCGACACGCGTGTAGATCAATGCGAGATAGCAGTTCATCAGGGCACCGTCGACCGCGTCTTTCCACTCTGGTTTGAGTTCGACCGCGCGTTGTCCCTCCCTGATCGCGTCGTCTTTTCGCCCCATAAAGCCGTACAACCAACCTAGATTTGCGTGTCGATAGGAGCTTTCCGGCGCCTCTTTCACAGCCGCTTCGAAAGCGGGTATTGCGAGTTCGAATGCCTTCTGTGCATTCACATTATCGCCCTGTGCAAGATAAATGCAGCCTTCGAAAAAGATTCTCGGCGTCGCGCCGGCGTTCGTGTACGAGAGCTCATCAAGCGGCAAAGTTTGCAGAACTTTTTTGGCCTCTGAATAATCGCGTTTCAGCATCGCGACGTCCCATCGGCAGGCAGTGACAGCGCCATCGGGATCGTTACTAGCTGGGACGTTATCGAGTAGTGATTTCAGCAATTGGGTGTTTCCCTTCCACCAAAAATCGACGTATCCACTCTGAATTTTCGCAACGATCGACGTCGGAGCCAGCGCGCGCATTCGCTCCGCCCACAACGCCGCTTCTGGCCACCGGCGCATCGCCGTGTTGATAAAGATGAGTTCGCGGACGGTATTTTGGTTTTGCGGATCCAGCCTGGCAACCCGTTCGTACTCTTCGAGTGCTTGTTCCCACTTACCCTGTCGGCGTTTGATTGCCGCAATCAAACGGGCAATATCTCCGTTGCTCGGCGATAAACGAGAAGCAATCTCGAATTGCTCAAGGGCCCGGTCATAATCCTGATCCATCCAGTAAATGCACTGACCGAGCGCAAAGTGCGCTTCCGCCAGGTTCGGTTGGAGGCGAAGCGCAATCTCAGCTTCGGCACGCGCCTTCGTTCTCCAAGCTTCGGTTGGCTCATAAAAATGGAAAACCTCCGCGCAAACAGACGCCAGCCGTGCGTGGGCTAGCGCGAAGTTCGGGTCAAGCGCGATCGCCTGCAGGTAGAGCTGCTCTGCAGTCTTGTAATCCTCCAGCAGCGTGTCCGGATTTCGGGAGATTTGATTCGCTCGCAAATAAAACACGTATGCGTCCGGATTCTGCGTGGGCTTGGTCGCTACTCGCGCTTGCTCTTCTGTACTCAGCGTGGCGCGCAGAGCGTCGGCAATTTCACTGGCCAATTCGCCTTGTAATCCCAGCGAATCAGCCAGGGTGCGGTCGTATCGATTCGCCCAAATGTGCCGGTCATTTCGCGCGTCGATCAATTGCACATTCACTACGACCCGGTCGCCTTCTCGGCGCACACTTCCCTCCAGGATATTCGCTACGCCAAGCGTTTTACCGATCTGGCGCAGGTTCTGCGCTGCGGCGTCGCGAAACTTCATTACAGACGAGCGGCTGATGACTCTGAGGTCTTTGATCTTTGCCAAGCTAGTAAGGATGTCGTCCTGAACGCCGTCTGCGAAAAATGCATTATCTTTGTCCGGGCTAAAGTTTTGAAACGGCAATACAGCGATGGTTTTCTCCGGCACTAACGACGTTGGCGCCGCCTGTCTCGAATAAATCCAAACGCTGAAAACGGTGATGGCAATCAAGAGTGCGCCAGCCGCGATCAAGACTCCTTTGCGTCGAAAGACCGATGGAGAATCACTCTCCGCCTGGGCGGCCTGCTCCGATTGCCATTGTTTAAACTTCTCCGGTAATTGCGCGTTCCCAATTTCGTCCGTGTAGAGATTCACTATGGAGATGGGGACGCCGTGCTTTACGGCGCATTCTCCCAGATCATGCAAGTAAGGGCGCCACTGCCGCGAATGAGCCAGATCCTCCGCCACTCTTTTGGATAGAAGAATGTGACCTGCATCGCCGCAATCCATCACCCGCTGTGCAATATTAATTCCTGCGCCTGCGACATTGGCTCGACCATTTACATCGCGAACTTCGTTGACAGGCCCGCTGTGAATCCCCATGCGAAGCTTCAGCTGAGGATTTTGCTTGAGCTTCTTACTGATCTCGATCGCGCATTGCACGGGCGCCTCGGGACTGTTAAAGAAAACCAGCGCCATTCCATCTCCAGCGGGAAGACGAAGCAGTTTATCTGCCGCTTCCGCAACACGCACTTGGTCCGTATTTCGGACGATCTGCGTCAGTTGTTCCTGAATCTCACGCTGTTCGTCCAGCAACAGTTTCGAGTAACCCACCACATCCATGAACAAGACATGGCCGATCTCCAGCCGCACACTGGCCCCGACGCTATTGGACATATGTTTCAGCCTGCCAAGCAGCTTGTAAGATTCATAACCGCCTTTTGTGTGCCGTTCTACTATGCATCACGCCGTTGCCAATGCCGACACAAATTATCATATTGGGCCGAAGCATGATAACGCGTCGTCAGTCTTTGAAACGCCTGCTCGGAGTTGGAGCGGCGACACTGACCGCGCCGATGATCAACCGCGGCTGGTTTGAGCTCTTCGCAGACCAAACGACCAAATACTCGGGCCACGCCATCGATCTGGTTCAGCGCAGCACGATAGTGGATATGCTTAATCCATTCACGCTGCTTGGAGTGCTCGCCCCCTTCAAGGGAGACAAGCGCCCGACTTGGTTCACTAATCCCGAGACGTTCACAGCGGCCGATTTTCAGCGGTTTAAAGATTCAAGAATCGACGTGATGCACATCGGCGTGGGAACGAGCGGACCAAATGCGTACGATCAGGTGACGTGGTTTCTCGGGCTCTGGAATGGGTTTATCGCGCATCACGCGGAGCACCTTATGCGAGTAGATGACGCACAGAGCATCGATACCGCGAGGAGCTCCGGCAAAATCGGCATTATCCTGGGACTGCAAAACTCCGAGCATTTTCGCACCCCAGACGATGTCGATCGCTTCTATCAACTCGGCCAGCGCGTGTCGCTGCTCACCTACAACAGCCGCAACCTAATCGGCAATGGGAGCACAGAGCGGCACGACGACGGAATCAGTGATTTCGGCGTTACGATCATCGAGCGTATGAACAAGGTACGAATGGCCGTCGACGTCGCTCATTGCGGCGATCGGACGACACTCGATGCGTTCGAAATTTCCAAAGCGCCCGTGCTCATCACCCACTCAAATTGCCGCGCACTTAATCCTGGTCAGCCGCGGTGTAAAACGGACGAGGCGATTCGCAAGATGGCAGCCAAAGGTGGAGTCATGGGTATCACTGGCGTCCGCAATTTCGTCTCTCCCAAGGAACCAACGACAGTAGAGAACGTCCTCGACCATTACGATCATGTCGCCAAGCTCGTCGGGGTCGAACACGTAGGCGTGGGTAGCGATATTGATCTGGATGGTTACGACGTGCTCCCCGAAGATTACAAGAAATGGTTAAGGAGCCTCTACAAGTCTAGTTACGCGTTCCGTGACAAAATGGACACCGATGGCGCGAACCATTACAAGCGCATGTACGATATCACCGAGGGTCTTATTCGGCGCGGCTACTCGGACACAGATGTCGAACTAATTCTTGGCGGGAATTTTCGCAGAGTGCTGGGACAAATCTGGACGGCTTAAAGCTGGCATTGTCAGGCAGCACTGGGCATTTTCAACTGTCGCTGCTAGATTGTTGAATGTCCTTTCAGCTCCAATCGAGCTACAAACCGCGTGGCGATCAGGCGCAGGCAATTGCCAAGCTGATCAAGTCCGTCGAATCAGGAAACCGTCACCAAACACTGCTTGGCGTCACCGGTTCGGGCAAAACTTTCACCATCGCAAATGTGATCCAGGAGTTGGACCGGCCTACCCTTGTCATTTCGCATAACAAAACGCTTGCCGCGCAGCTTTACTCCGAGTTCAAGCAATTCTTCCCGCAGAATGCAGTCGAATATTTCGTCAGCTATTTCGATTATTACCAGCCGGAAGCCTACATCCCCCGTTCCGACACCTACATCGAGAAGGATTCCTCCATCAATGAAGAGATCGAGCGGTTGCGGCTTGCGGCGACAAGCGCATTGCTCTCGCGCCGTGATACCATCGTTGTAGCCAGCGTCTCCTGCATCTACGGCATCACTTCCCCAGAAGATTATTTACAGATGCTGCTGACCGTAAAGCGCGAGCAGCACATCTCACGCGAAGCCGTGCTTGGCCGTTTGATCGACATGTTGTACGAACGCAACGACGTTAACTTCGCGCGCGGCAGATTTCGAGTGCGTGGCGACGTCGTCGAGGTTTATCCCGGTTCCGCTGATGAGGAGGGCATCCGGATCGAGTTCTTCGGCGACGAAATCGAGGCGATTACGCGGTTTGATCCTCTGACCGGGCACGCCCACGAGTCGCTGTCCGTGATTACCTTTTTTCCCGCGAAGCAATTCGTGACTCCGGCGGACAAGCTCAATCGCGCACTGCGGACGATCCGTGATGAATTAGAGGAGCGAATCAAAGAACTGGAGTCGCAAAATAAACTTCTGGAAGCGCAACGGCTGCGGATGCGAACCGAATACGACCTGGAAATGTTGCAGGAAATGGGATTTTGCAACGGCATCGAAAATTACTCACGGCATTTGTCCGGACGCCCGCCGGGTTCCAAGCCGTACACGATCATCGACTTTTTCCCGAAGGATTGCCTGGTAGTCATCGATGAATCGCACGCCACCATCCCACAAATCGGCGGGATGTATGAAGGCGATCGCTCGCGCAAGACCGTGCTCGTCAATTACGGCTTTCGTTTACCCAGCGCGCTCGATAATCGGCCGCTCAACTTTGACGAGTTTATGAAACTGACGAACCAGATCATTTACGTCAGCGCGACCCCGGCAGAATTCGAAATTCAAAACAGCGTGGTTGGAAACAAAGGATACGTCCCGCACCGGCGACAGCGAATTGGTGAAGTGGAGCTTGTGCCTTTTGAGGTTGCTGGTAGGGCGCGACCGCCGGCTGCGCTGCGGCCGGCAGTCGACGCGCTCGGCGAGCGCGCCGTACCAATTTCGCGTACGGATGAACCACCCGAGAAATTCGATGCGCACACGCCTGGTGCGCCGCTCGTTGTCGAGCAGATCATCCGCCCGACAGGACTTCTCGATCCGAGAATTACGCTTAAGCCGCTTAAGAATCAGATCGATGAGACGATTGAGCTCTGTCGCCAGCGCGTGGAAAAGGATGAGCGAGTTCTAGTGACGACGCTAACCAAGAGAACAGCCGAAGATTTGGCTGATTATCTGCGCGATGTCGGATTGAAAGTGCGGTACTTGCATAGCGACATCGACGCGATCGAGCGAGTCGAAATCTTGCGCGGATTGCGCGCAGCCGATTTCGATATTCTCGTTGGCATCAATTTGCTTCGCGAAGGTCTCGATCTTCCCGAAGTTTCGCTGGTGTGCATTCTGGATGCAGACAAGGAAGGATTTTTGCGCAGCCAAACTTCTCTGATTCAAACAGCAGGCCGCGCTGCGCGCCATGTGAACGGTGAAGTAGTGCTCTTCGCTGATCAGGTGACCCAAAGCATGGAAGCGCTGATGTCGATTACGGAATACCGGCGCGCGAAACAGATGGAATACAACGAGAAGCACGGCATCACGCCGCAAACGGTCCGTCGCGCCGTGCAGGAGAGTCTGCACACCATTCTTCGCGGACGCGAAATCGCCGCATCGGTGATTCAGGAGGCTGGCGGCGATTTCAATGTAACCGAATTGCTGCGAGAATTGGAGCAGGAGATGCAAGAGGCCTCGGCGAGCCTCGAATTTGAGCGCGCGGCGCTGCTGCGCGACCAAATCATGGAAGTAAAGAGTGGCACCGGACTTGCGAAAATCGAACCAAAACGCAGGCCGGTGAAATATTCCCGCCGCGGAGCCGGACGGCGCCGCTCGAGGGTTTGACTCAGAGGGTGTGGCACCCGCACGTCCACAGTTCTGGATCGAGCACGGCTTTGGATCGGCTCGCCACAGAATCCGCATCTGCGTTTTCGCGCATCACGGCAAACATTGTCGAACCCGAACCGGACATGAGGGCCGCTCCGACTTCCGATTGACCCAGCAGCCACGTTTTCAATTGCGCGAGAAAGACAAATTTTTCGAAGACGGGACGTTCGAGATCGTTCACGAAAGTCTGATGAGCGAATTTCTGCGCCTCGTAATGAATTCCCGGAATCTCTCGAGAATCTTGCCAGCGCGAGTATGCCCATGCTGTGGAGACGGCAAAGGCCGGTTTCAATAACAGGATCGAAAGCTTCCTCTGCAATTTCATGGGCATGACCATTTCGCCATGCCCCTTGCATAAAGCCGCGGATTGAAAGAGAAAAAATGGAACGTCTGACCCAATCGGCTCCGCCATTTCGACGAGCTGTTCCCGCGATAGTTTGGCGTCGAAGAGTTCATTGAGCGCAAGCAGTACGGAAGCGGCGTCGCTACTTCCGCCGCCCAATCCGGCCCCGTGCGGAATTTTCTTCTTGAGCTCGATCGAAATCGCAGGCTCGATCTTGGTTGTTTCAAAAAACGCCTTCGCCGCGCGGACGGCTAGATTCTCACCGCCCTGCGGGACTGATGGATCGTCGCAGCGAAACTCAATGCCTTTTCCCGAGCGCCCGTTATCGATTCTGATCTCATCATAGAGCGAAATCGGCGCGATGAGGGTGTCGAGTTCGTGGAAGCCATCGTTTCGACGGCCGAGAATTTTTAGAGACAGATTTATCTTCGCGGGAGCGAGGATTTGCATAGGTTACATTTCAATTGTCATGTCGAGCGGAGTCGAGACAACTCTTGAACAAACATGAGAGATTCCTCGACTTCGCTCGGAATGACAAAAGCAGCTGACAAAATCATCGTCGCGCTGGACGTGCCCACAAAAAGGGAGGCGCTTGAGCTCGTTCAAAAGCTCCGCGACCAAATCTCGTTTTTCAAAATCGGGCTGCAACTTTATACTGCGGAAGGCCCGGAAATTGTACGCGCAGTTTCATCAACGGGCTCCAAGGTTTGGCTCGATCTCAAGCTGCACGACATTCCAAACACGGTCGGCCGAGCCGTCGAATCCGCGAGCCGCCTTGGCGTGCAGATGCTTACGATTCACTTGAGCGGCGGCAGCGAAATGATCCGGGCCGCGACTGCGGCACGAGGGAACAATATCTTACTCCTGGGTGTGACTGTTCTAACGAGCTCGACGGAAGAGACGCTACGGGAAATTGGAATTCAGAACAAAGTCGATAATCAGGTGTTGCGCCTGGCGAAATTAGGTATTGAAGCAGGAATCGATGGACTTGTAGCCAGTTCGCACGAAATCAAATCTCTTCGGCGTGAATTTGGTGACAAGATCAAAATCGTTGTTCCGGGAATTCGACCGAGCTGGTCGGAACGCGGCGATCAAAGGCGAACGATGACTCCGAGTGAGGCGCTTGAAGCTGGCGCAGACTATCTTGTCATTGGCCGACCCATCACTGCGAATCCAGATCCGCGCGAAGCCGTCGCGAAAATTTTGGATGAGCTTCGCGCCTAATTGTCATGTCGAGCGAAGTCGAAACATCCCGTGTTGTAACCTTTAAGACGGCTCCGCGGGATTTCTCGACCTCGCTCGGAATGACGATTTTTGCCGCGCTGGATGTCTATCACGACTACACACCTCACAGCGCCGCGATGAACATGGCAATCGACGAAGCGCTGCTCGAATACGCGGCGAATCCAGTAGCTCGCTTTTATCGTTGGCAGTCCCCTGCTCTCTCGTTTGGATACTTTGGTCGATTTAGCGATGTCGCTAACTACCAGCGCGAGCGCGATTTGGTCCGACGGTGGACTGGCGGCGGGATCGTGTTCCATGGAAATGATCTCACGTATTCAATCGTAATTCCAGCACACGAGGCAGTCTTTGGTGAGCAATCGACGTCGATTTATGAAAAGATTCATCACGTTCTCTGCGACGTTTTGGTCGAAGCCGGGCATCCTGCACTTTTGGGAACAGAAACCGGGGTCAACGACCCAGGCTGCAATTGTTTCGCGAACCCCGTGCCTGCGGATGTGATGATTTATGGTCGCAAAGTTGCTGGTGCGGCCCAACGCCGCACACGCCGCGGTCTGCTACAGCAGGGCAGCATCCAAGGCGTTGATCTTGAGAACGGCCTCGCGCAACAATTCACACAGGCTTTGGCGGCAGATTGCAGCGAGCGAAAACTCGACGGCGAAATTTTGAATCGAGCACGAGAATTGACTGAGCAGAAGTACGGGACCGATGCCTGGCTGCGAAAGCGGTAATTCGTAGGGCGGCTGTGTCAGCTGCACGTGGTTTGGGTCTCAGAAATAAATCAAATTTACGCTCGTGTTGCTTTGACAACACACAGCCCGTCCCGCTATTCTCGCCTCGTGGAACTCTTCGCGCGCTCACGGCCGAGCCTGACTGGTGCTGCGGCGGCCGCTTCTCCCGCCACTTCGCTGGCTAAAGTGGCGAAGTTGGTTCAGCCGCATCTCGAACAAGTTGAGACACGCATTGCGCAGCAAGCAGCAGCTTTCGATCCGGCAATTGAAGGCTACGTTGTGTACGCAATTGGAAGCCGCGGCAAACGTTTGCGACCGCTGCTAACACTTCTGGCCGGTGGCGCAACAGGAGAGATCAACCCGGGACATGTCGATCTTGCCGTCATTGTGGAACTCATTCACATCGCGACGTTGGTGCACGACGACGTCATGGACGAAGCAGAGCGCCGTCGCGCACAACCTACCGCGAACGCGCGGTGGGGAAATTCGCTGAGCGTTTTGTTGGGTGATTGCCTCTTCGCGCACGCCCTGACGTTATCGACAAGTTTTGAAAACGCGAACATCGGGCGAGCGATCGCGCGTACGGCCGCCACGGTCTGTTCTGGCGAGATGATCCAGACACAACGCAAATTCGATCTCAACCTGGACGTTCAGGACTACTTACGAATCGTCGAAATGAAGACTGGCTCGCTGTTTTCCGCAGCATCGGAGTTAGCTGCGGTAATCAGCGAGGCGAACCCTGGAGTGATTGAAAGACTCAAGAATTTCGGGTTTCAAATTGGGACCGCTTATCAGATTTATGACGATTGTGTTGATCTCGCTGGTACCGAAGGCGCAACCGGCAAGACGCTTGGGACAGATCTTCGCAAAGGCAAGTTCACGCTGCCAGTTCTGATCTTTCTGCGCTCAGCATCAGAGTTTGAGCGGGAACGCTGTTGCCAGCTTGTGCTCGAAGAGCGAGTCGAAGAAATGATTGAGCTCTTGAAGAATGGCGCGACCAACGGAGCACTAAATGAATCGATTGCCGCCGGGAGCGACTTGATTCGCGAAGCGCAAATCGCATTGGACGGAGTTAGGTCGAATGCTTACGCCGAGGCATTGTTATCGCTCGGCGACGTCTTGTGCGAGATGTTCGATCAACTTCGGGTCTGAGGCCTTGATGGAGGGTCGAGCTCCTGCGAGACTCGAGCTCGGCGTCGCGGGAGCTCCGCCCTCCAATTTCTGATATGTCGCAGCTGAAAATCCGCGAAATGCCGCAGGCCGAGCGGCCACGCGAAAAACTTGCCGCTCACGGGGCGGCAATCTTAACCGACCCGGAATTAATCGCGATTTTGTTGCGCACCGGAATTCCGGGGGCCAACGCGATCGAAGTCGCACGCAAATTGTTGAAAGACTACGGCTCGCTCAGCGGACTAAGCCGTTGCACGGTTGATGAGCTGGCCAAGATGCGCGGGATTGGTTTTGCGAAAGCCGTACAGCTGGTGGCCGCCTTTGGACTCGGCCAGCGTCTTGCGCGCGAAACATTGTCAAAGCAGAAAATCGATTCGCCTGAATTAGTCAACGAACTCGTCGGGCCCGAGATGCGGCGACTTCGCAAAGAATCGCTGCGCGTCATCCTGCTCGATACACGTTACCATTTAATTCGAGTCGAAGAAGTTTCGATAGGAAGCGTAAACGAGAGCATCGCGCATCCACGCGATGTCTTTCGGCCCGCCCTTGTGGCTTCGGCGTACGCCGTCGTTGTCGTGCACAATCATCCTTCCGGCGACGTAT
>JBKPLM010000014.1:0-4204 GCA_046731655.1 Verrucomicrobiota bacterium
ATGTTGCGTCACAGCGCTATCTTGAGTTGTCTCTGCCAAGCACATTCATTCTTCCGTACGATTGGTCGGTCGGTACGAAGTACAAGGCGAAGGTCGATTTTGAAAACGGCGATCACTGGATTCACACGGTAGATGTGGGCATAGCCAAACGCATCTCGAACATTCCGCTGGTTCTAAGCGCGACGCTGGAAAAGTCACTTAGTGGCGGTGCCAAGAAGTTTCAGATCAGCTTTACGATCACTTACTATTTCGAACGATATCGCTCCCCGAAATGACCCAACCGGAAAAAGTCGTGCTCGTGTAGGCCTAAAGTCCAATATTGCCATCGCCCGACGGGGTGTAGACTAGCACGATGATGACGTCAGGGAGGCTAATGGGACAGAAATTGCAGTTCTCGTTTCACTGACAGAACTGGCCAAGTATTACGATTTGAAAAGTAATATTCTGATTGCTTGTTTATATATCTGTGTCGCCACCGTTGACGCGGAAACGTCCGGGTCGTCCGCTTTCGCGCCGACGATTGCGAACAAGAATTCTCCGCCAGATAAAGCGCCGGCGGGAATGGTATGGATTCCGGGCGGCGAATTTTCCATGGGCGCCGCCATGAACGGGCAGGGGAGCCATGAAATGCCCATGGCGTCGAACGACGCGGAACCCGTTCACCGTGTTCGAGTGGATGGATTCTGGATGGATACAACGCCGGTAACCAACGAGCAGTTCGAGAAATTTGTTAAGGCAACGGGTTACGTAACGATCGCAGAACGCACGCCGACAAAAGAAGAATTTCCCACTGCGCCGGCAGAAAATCTCGTTGCCGGTTCGGTCGTATTCGCGCCAACCGACCACGACGTGCCGTTGAACAATCATTACCAGTGGTGGGCCTATGTGAAAGACGCGAACTGGCGGCACCCTATGGGGCCGCAGAGCGACATCAAAGGAAAGGAAAAATATCCCGTCGTCCAAATCGCTTATCCGGATGCTGAGGCTTACGCAAAATGGGCGGGCAAACGTTTGCCCACTGAGGCGGAATTTGAATTTGCAGCGCGGGGAGGTTTGTCAGGAAAAACCTACGTCTGGGGCGACGAATTTCGTCCTAGCGGAAAATGGATGGCGAACACATGGCAGGGACAATTTCCGGTTAAAGATGCGGGCGAAGATGGCTATGCTGGGATCGCGCCGGTGAAATCGTTTTCGCCGAATGGTTACGACCTTTACGACATGGCGGGAAACGTGTGGGAATGGTGCAGTGACTGGTACCGGCCCGACTACTACCAAACCCTGGCCGATAAAAGCGGCGTAGCGCAAAATCCGCAGGGACCTGACTCACCATTTGATCCTGCCGAGCCGAACGAAAAGAAACGGGTGCATCGCGGCGGCTCGTTCTTGTGCAACGATCAATACTGTTCGCGGTACATCGTTGGCACGCGCGGTAAGGGCGAGGTCAACACAGGCACAAATCACCTCGGTTTTCGATGCGTTCGATCGTTCGGAGAACGTCGCGCAGCGCACGACGCAGAATTAACTTTCTGGCGAAGGAGCCACGATGTATACTGTCCAGCGCCTGGGCGATGAAGTAAACGCTATATAGAAAGCCAGCAAAACTTATGAAGCCACGAACTCTTCAATCCACATGCCATGGAAAATTATCTCTTGCCGTGATTGCCATTTTCTTTCTTGGGCTGTTGACGTCGGTCTATTCGCAGACCCCGGCGCAGCAGACCGATTCGCAGGTCATGACTACGACGACCTCAGACGCGGAACAGGCTCCCAAGCTACCTAATGATCAATTGGATTCGCTGGTTGCACCGATTGCGCTATATCCCGACGCGCTCCTGGCTCAAACGCTCGCTGCTTCCACTTATCCGCTCGAAGTTATCCAACTTGAACAGTGGATGGCTCGGAACAAGAATTTGAAAGGCAAAGCGCTAGCGGACGCAGTGGCAAAACAGCCGTGGGACCCAAGCGTCCAGTCAATGGTAATGTTTCCAGATATCGTTCAGCGGATGGCGGACAATATCCAATGGACGACTGACTTAGGGAATGCATTCCTGGCGCAAGAATCGGATGTGATGGCCGCAGCGCAGCGCATGCGTGCGAAAGCTCAAGGCACAGGAAATCTAAAAACCAGCGCCCAATCGGTAGTTAAGACGGAGACAGTGCCCAGCGGCAATCAGGTGATCACAATTGAGCCGGCCAACCCCGATGTTGTCTATGTTCCCTCTTACGATCCGACTGTGGTGTATGGAGCTGCTCCTGTTGAATATCCTTACTACCCCTACACCTATCCGGGCTACGTGCCAGGAACAGCTTTAGCATGGGGCGCGGGAATTGCGCTGGGTGCCGCTGCTTGGGGAGCTTGGGGTGGTTGGAACGGCCACTGGGGTGATTGCGATTGGAACGGCGGCAATGTCAAAATCAATAACACGAATAATTTCAATCGTAACAACAATTTCAACCGTAACGTCAATCGCCAAGGCGGCAACTGGCAGCACAATCCGCAGCATCGTGGCAATGCTCCCTATGGTAACAGGCAAACAGCGAATAAATTCGGTGGTCAAGGTGCTCGCGGACAGGGTGGAGCTGGCGCTCGGCCCGGTGGTGGCGGAGCTGGAACACGCCCAGGTGGCGGTGGGGCTGGAACACGACCTGGCGGTGGCGGAGCTGGAACGCGTCCGGGTGGCGGCGGAGCTGGAACACGACCTGGCGGTGGCGGAGCTGGAGCTCGTCCGGGTGGCGGCGGAGCTGGAACTCGTCCAGGAGGAGGCGGTGCCGGTACGAGGCCATCCACGCGCCCAGCTGGTGGTAGCGCTAAGAACCAAGTTGGTAACCGCAGTGCATCGTCTCGGCCTAGTTCTGCTTCTCGCGGCGGAGGAGGATTTGGTGGCGGCGGTAGCGGTAACTACGCGCGAGCCAGCAGCAGCAGAGGCGGTCATAGCATGGGCGGTGGCGGTTACAGCCGTGGCGGAGGCGGTTATAGCCGTGGCGGCGGCGGCGGCGGACGTGGCGGCGGAGGCCGTGGTGGTGGTGGCGGACGTGGCGGCGGAGGAGGCCGGAGATAAACGAGTGATCGACGGAGAAAACTATGAAGACAAAGCGTAACACCATGACATCATCACGAATGATCGTGCTCGCCGCATCGATTCTTATAACAGGCTTCCTCGGGTCGGTCTCGGTCGCAGCGCCGGAGAAGAAGGCGGTGGCCGCGAAGCAAGAACCCCAAGGAACGCCCCAGCCAGGGCAAAAGGAATTCGACACGCCGAAACAGGCGGCCGATGCTCTAATTCAGGTGGCGACTAATTTCGATGTCGCTGCTGCCAAGGAAATTCTCGGTCCGGATGGCGAGGATATTGTCGCTTCGGAAGACCCTGTGCAGGACAAAAGTCGGGCGACCGAGTTTGCGAACAAGGCCAAAGAAAAGACCTCAGTCGAGATAGACAAGAAAAATTCCAATCACGCCATTTTGCTGGTGGGTAAGGATGAATTCCCGCTTCCCATTCCAATCGTGAAGCAAAAAGGCAAGTGGTTCTTTGATACGAAGGTAGGCCGTGAGGAAATATTAAATCGGCGAATCGGCGCTAACGAGCTCAATGCCATTCAGATCTGTCTTGGTTTCGTGGAAGCACAACACGAGTATGCCCAGGAAAAACACGATGATTCGAAGGTAAACCAATACGCGCAGCGAATCATTAGCACGCCTGGTAAACATGACGGCCTGGCATGGCAAAACCCGGACGGCACGTGGGGAGGCCCTGTTGGGGAAGGCGTGGCGAAAGCGCTCGAGCAGGGCTATTCGAATCCGAGTCAACCTCAGCCGTATCACGGCTACTACTTTAAAGTCCTGAAAGGGCAGGGACCTGCGGCGCCCATGGGAGAGATGGACTTCATGGTTGGCGGCGCCATGATCGGCGGATTTGCCTTGGCCGCTGCGCCCGCGGAGTATCGGGTGACCGGCGTGCAGACGTTCATCGTGGGTCCCGACGGAGTCGTTTATGAGAAGGATCTCGGTCCCGATACGCTGAAGACGTTTCAGAGCATGGACCGGTACAACCCTGATAAGACTTGGAAAGTAACTGAGGATGATGTGGAAGACGACTCACAAGATTAGGGGCCGAATCGCAAGAACGAGTGCGGCCTAACAAGTGAGCAGTAAACTTACCGGCGCTGCACTAAGTCTCTCCTTTTGCAATTGATGTTGGGTCCTAAG
>JBKPLM010000015.1:0-5253 GCA_046731655.1 Verrucomicrobiota bacterium
CCCAGGATGTTAACGACGTCGTAATTATGTTTGCCCTGCGCCGCCAGTGTCGAGCTTGCCGTCGGATCGTAATCGGTGTGATCGAGAAAATATTGATGGTCCCTGAGTACATATGAACCACGGTGGCTACGGTCTTCTTCGGAATATCCGGTCGGATATTTGTCGTATTTTGAATGCGCTACAATGCGGATGTCGTCCGCTAGCGTCGGTTTCAGATTTTCAAACGTCCATTCGTAATGCGTGTCGCTGACTTTTTGGAAGCGCTCCTTTGGTTTTTCGATCGAGACGTCTTCTGGCTCAGGATGCAAGATGTTGATCTCAATCTTGCCTTTGCCGATCGGCCCTTTCCAAGTCGCTGCCGGTGACAGCGAATACGCGAATGTCGCGTCACTGATGTGTACGTCATCCGAGACCGATTCGTCGTTTTCGGCGTACTTTGCGCGATAACGAACCGTGACTTCGCGCGTTTGATTTCGATCGAACGGAAGGACTGATTTTTTCCATGACTTGATCGTGGACAGCTCTTGTTGCCATAGTGGGCGCGAAGTTGTTTCGTCGTTTTCTTCCTGCGCCTTGCTGTCTTCTTCCTTTGCTTCGCTGCTTTCCGGGTCCGCTTTGCTGGTTCCTTCTTTCGTTCCGCTCGCTTCCTGCTTCGCTTCACTGCTTTGTCCCTTCGGCCCGACCACGTTGGTCCATTTCAATTCTTTCCCATCAACGCTGATTTGGTAATGGTCGAGATCGTCGCTCTTGCCCTCGTTGTCCGAGTCCGGATTTTTTCCCCAGCGCTCGACCGGAAAAAAGAACTCCTGCTCCACTTTAGGTCCGGTGTTATGCATCCGGTAATGCACCTCCACCGATGCGTACTCCGGATGCAGGTCAATTTTCAGCCTTTCGTCCTCAATCGTGACGTCAGTTTTGTGATTTTTGGCGCTGGCGTGACCTGTTCCTGGAACGCCCGTCTGCCAGGCGCCGCCATTGGCTAGGAGCGTGCTGATTCCAAGGGCGAGGGACGCGGCCCCAAGCGATAGTTTTTTCATTTCCGCAGGTTTTAACACATGCGTGCGCCGGATGGCGAAGCGAGAATCTTTGGAGGCCGTTATTTTTCCATTCCGGCAACATGCTCGCCGTGCTCATGCCCGCCATGGGCGTGTAAAGAAGGGCGAACCCGCAGGAAAAACTGAAACGCGTACCCGAGATCGTCTCCGTAATAATGATCGAGACGATCCGGGCGATCATTGAACGTAAATTGGGTGCCGAGTCCAATGTCCACGCCGTTGCCGTGCGATAAATCGCGGACGTAACCAATGCTGTATCCGCCGATGGGGAAAATGCGCGATTCGTCCGGTGGATCGAGAACCAGTTCGTGGCCGGATTTTTCCACGCGCTCCCACCGCAGATAAACCGTGTCGCGTCCGCGCTGATAATTTGATTCGACCAGAAAAGACTGGGTCTTGCCTTCGCCTGTGTCGTGGTTTTGGCCCCATACAAAGCTGTTCGACCAATTGCTGTCGTTTCCAAGCGGGAGATTGTAGATGAGCGAAGCGGTGGTGCGATGTCGTTTCAGATCCGGCTCGAGCGCTTCGGGGCTTTTGATGTAACCGTGCGAAATTTGCAGCGCCAGATTTGTCGTTGGATTCCAGGAAATGCGCCCACTGTAAGAATCGAAACGGGGCCGGTCGAAGTCGTAACGGTTTTCATCCGGTTCGCGGCCGGTGAAAATGCTGCCTTCAATTTTGACACTGCGCCAAACGAGGCCGCCCGTAGCCACTCCAAATGTAACATGGGTGGAGTCCTGCCAGTGGTGGCCGAGCGGCGCGTCGGGATCATCCATCGCTGAGGGGCGATGCATGAACGTTGGCGGACCGAGCGCTGGTTCGCCGGGATACCCAAAATAAACGTAGCCGCTGAAATCGTGGTCGACCTTTTGCGAGAGGCTTACTGAGAGTTCGTCAAACAGGTCGTGCGGATGTTGGCGATCATGTAGCGGCTCGCTATTCCACGATTCGCCGCTTTGAAAGAGGAGCGGATAACCGCGACCACCTTCAGTAAGCGGGTCGAGACTCATCATTAAACGCGCACCGATTTGCGCGCCGTCGCTGAGCGGATGCGAATACATTCCCATGATCCAGTTGGGCGCATCAATGCGGTCATCGCCGCGTCGTGTGCTCACGTTGGTGTAGCGCGGAAAAATTGCGCCATGCAACATCAGCATATCGCGGTCGAACATGAACATTTTGCCGTAAATCGGCGACGAATCCGGCAACCAACTTGTGCCGGAGCCTTCGCGGCTCATGGGATCGGCAAGGTCGACGGAAGACTGCATGGACATCATCTCATGCTCGCCTGCCGCGCCGGAGGTCGCCGCGGCGACCGAAGGCGGGTGCGTCAAATGAGGCTGAAGAGACATATGCGACTGATGATTGGGCGTTGAGGGTTGGGCGCCGTGTGCCTGCTCGCGATTTATCGGAGCTGAGTTTTTCCTCTCTTCCTTCGGCACAAGTGTCATTCCGCACTTCGGGCAATTGCCGGGATGATCCGTAATCACTTCGGGATGCATGGGGCAGGTGTATTTCTGGTTCTTCTCATGCTCGTGCTCGCTGCCCGGGCGATTGAGGTCAATCGCCCCTACCTGCCCGCTGACGCTAATCGCGACCGCAGTTGCGCTAATGAGAATAAGAATTCGGTTTTGCATGCTGCTGTATCTCTTCTGTAGTGGCAGCCGTGTCGACTGCGAACGGTCTGCGTAAGTGCAGGCGGCACGGCTGCCGCTACAGCGGAAGATTGCGACCCCGAAAGCTTCGGAGCTCGTTAGGCCAACAAAGGCGGAGCGTGAGCGAGAAGGCTCCGCTGTAAAGTCAGTTCAGCGAATGAGCGCATGCCTGGCGGCCCTGTGTCGAGAGACAGGGGCACTGGCGTCGTCTGCGAATAAGCAATGGTAAGCGCACGCTCAGCACGGTAACCATCGGCATCCGACAATTTCGTGTCGTCGCGGGCCCAGCTCTTTGCCGGAACCGAAGCAACTGCGCGCAAAATTTTGCAGCACTGCGCTCCAGTCGACGGCTTTTCCTTTGGCTTGGAATGAAACGGACAGCCGTGTGACGCCGCGTCGGTTTTCGTTGCCAGCGCAGCGAACGCACAATGATTGGAAATCGCAAACCAGGAGCAGATCGCAATCGCGACGACTGCGAAACGTATGCCCGGCTTCATATCCCCTTCAATCGCGCACGCCGCGCGACTGCTCAAGAATTTTCTTCCGAATCGACGATCGGCGCAGCACCAGCCGCGGTCATTTCCGCAGGCGAAAAACCAGTCGCAACCTCCGTTGCGGTCGTGCCTAAGTTCGCCGACTCCTGTCTTATCCGCGTCGACATTAGCATTGCGGTGAAGAGAAGTGCAGCGGCGAGAAAATAAGGAGCTCCCGGAACGTGAATCGGATGTTTCGGATCAATAAACCAACTGAACACCTGTGAAAACAAGACCGGCCCGATGATGAACGTGATTGAGCGCATGCTTTGAATCGCACCCTGAAGTTCGCCTTGTTCTCGCTCACTGACGCGATGTGTCATCATGCTTTGCGCCGCGGGCATGGAAATATTCCAAAGCGAGATGATCGGAATGGAGGCAAGCAACACCGCGCCACTTCGGGCTAAACCAGCCACAAACATGCCGGCGGAGCCGAAGAATTGACCAATATAAAGTGTTCGCTTTTCCCCGAAACGTTTAACCATTCGGCCAGTGAGCCCGCCGGAAATGATGGCCGTGCAAACGCCAACAACCATGAGCGAAATGCCAATGGTAAGTTGGTTCCAGTTGTAGCGAAAAATCGCGTAGAGCGCCCACACGCTAAAAACATTGTGTGCCACATAGGCGAGAAACTGGATTGTGGCCAGCCGCCACAGTTCATGATGCGAACGTAACAAAGTCAGCGAACCGAGCGGATTCGCTTTACTAAACACGAATTTCTTTCGCCGATCCCGCAGTAGCGATTCGGGGACGAAGAGATAACCCCAAAGCCAATTTGTTAGGCTAAGCCCAGCCGCGACCCAGAATGCCAGTCGCGGATTGAAATTACTCAACAACCCGCCAATCGCCGGTCCGAAAGCGAAACCGATTCCAAATGCGATCCCGATCATTCCGAATGCGCCGGCCCTTTTCTCTTTTGGAGTGACGTCGGCGATATACGCCATCGCGGTCGGAATACTTGAAGTCGTGATGCCGGAAATGATGCGACCCAGAAAAAGCCAACCGATAGTTGGCGCGAGCGCCATGACGACATAATCGAGCCCGAGGCCTAGGTTGGACAACAAAATCACCGGTCGCCGGCCGAACTGATCGGACAGAACGCCAAGCAGCGGCGAAAAGAAAAATTGCATCAGCGCAAAGACCAAAGCGAACCAACCATTCCAATCCGCTGCGCTGGTCATGCGGCCGCCGAGGAAATCGAGGATGAGCTTCGGCAAAACTGGGATGATCAAACCCATCGCCAGAACGTCGAGGGTCACCGTGACAAGAATGAAAATAACGGCGGCCTGGCGGTTCTTCATTAGATTGACAACTCTAGAGGGAGGCGTGATGGCCGCAATTAAGATGATGCAACTCTCTTATCGCTGTCCGAAAACCGAAGTTCGCCAGAGCAAAATCCACGGACGTGGATTATTTGCCAAAGCGGACATTTCCACGGGCGATGTTGTTTTGGTGAAAGGCGGACACATTGTTGATCGAAAAACGTTGCGCGAAAAAATTACGCCACGGCTCGGGCCGGTGGAGATTCAGATCGACGACGATTTGTTTATCGCGCCCGTAACAGAGGAAGAGCGCGAGCTATCGATGTTGTATTTGAATCACTCGTGCGCTGCGAATCTCGGAATGCGCGGCGAAATCACATTCGTGGCGATGCGTGACATCCGCGCGGGCGAGGAACTCACACACGATTGGGCTACAACGGATGACGAGAATTATTCCGTTGAATGTAAATGCGGCGCGCCCAACTGCCGGAAAGTTCTCACGGGCAAAGATTGGCAGCGCCCCGAATTGCAGAGGCGTTACGCGGGTTATTTCTCAGCCTATTTAACGCGCAAGATTGCCGCGAGTTGTCATTCCGAGCAATGCGAACCTCACAATCGGAGTAGCGATCACGCTGAGTAGCCTGCGTGACGCAGCCCTCAGAGGGAGGTCCTTCGCTCTGCTCAGGATAATATCGCGCTGTGATTTCCGGATGGCGCAGCGCCCTTCCTATCTCAGTACCGATAATGC
>JBKPLM010000016.1:0-19048 GCA_046731655.1 Verrucomicrobiota bacterium
GGCCAAGAAGGGTATGGCTGAAGTGCGTGCGTACGAATCAATCGATAACGCTCCCGAGGAAAAAGAACGCGGCATTACCATCAACACCGCGCACGTGGAATACTCGAGCGACAAACGCCATTATGCGCACGTCGACTGCCCGGGCCACGCCGACTACGTCAAGAACATGATCACCGGCGCGGCGCAAATGGACGGCGCAATTTTGGTGGTCTCCGCCGCAGACGGACCAATGCCACAAACGCGCGAACATATTCTGCTGGCGCGCCAGGTCGGTGTGCCGTCGATTGTCGTTTTCCTTAACAAGACCGACATGGTCGATGATCCCGAGCTGCTCGATCTCGTGGAGATGGAAGTGCGCGATCTATTGACACAGTATGAATTTCCCGGAGATAAGATCCCGATCGTTAAAGGCAGCGCGCTCAAAGCGCTTAACGGTGACGCGGACTCTGAGAAACAGGTTCTCGCCCTCGTCGAGGCTATCGACGATTACATCCCCGTTCCAGAGCGACCGGTCGATCAGCCGTTCCTTATGCCGATCGAAGACGTGTTCAATATTGAAGGTCGCGGCACAGTCGCGACGGGTCGTGTCGAGCGCGGTGTTCTCAAGAAAATGGAGGAAGTCGAGTTGGTCGGCATTCGTCCTACGGCGAAGACAGTCGCGACCGACATCGAAATGTTCCGCAAACTTCTGGATGAAGCGCGCGCGGGCGATAACGTCGGCGTTCTGTTGCGCGGTTTGAAGAAGGAAGAGGTGGAGCGCGGCCAGGTCATTTCGAAGCCCGGCTCGATTACGCCCCATAAGAAATTCAAGGCGGAAGTCTATGTGCTGAGTAAGGAGGAAGGCGGACGTCACACCCCGTTCTTCACCAATTACCGGCCGCAGTTTTATTTCCGTACCACGGACGTGACCGGCACGGTCAAGCTCCCTGAGGGAGTGGAAATGGTCATGCCTGGCGATAACATCTCGATCGAAGTTGAGTTGATTACGCCAATCGCCATGGAAAAAACGATTCGATTTGCCATTCGCGAAGGCGGCAAGACCGTTGGCGCCGGTCGCGTGAGTGATATTCTGGATTAGATTAGCGCCTAATCGTGCTCGTGCTCCTGCTCGTGATCGAGCGGAGCCGATTACGATCATGATTACGAGCACGAGCAGGATTAGAACTTACGCCAGTAGCTCAATTGGTAGAGTAGCGGTCTCCAAAACCGTCGGTTGGGGGTTCGAGTCCCTCCTGGCGTGGAGTTAACGCGGCGTTAAAGTGTTGAATCGTTGAAGCGTTAGACCGGAAGAAGTGAAACCGTCACGGTAATCTGCCGCTTCAACGGTTTAAGGAATTACGATTTGGATTTTAGATGATCACCAAAATTAGAAACTTCTTCAGTGAAGTTAAGGTCGAGCTGCAGAAATGTTCGTGGCCGTGGGATCCGAAAGAGAAAGGATTCCGCCGCTACAAGGAACTGAGTGACTCGACCGTGGTGGTGGTTATCGCGATGCTATTGCTTGGTGGATATGTTGCGCTTTTCGATCTGGTTCTGGTGAACGTTGTTCATTTTTTTACCCGGTTGCACTGATTTATGGCACAGACACTCGCAGGCAAAGATCAATGGTACGTTGTGCACGTGCTTTCCGGTCAGGAAAACAAGGTGCGCGAGAACATCTTGAAGCGCGTCAAGACGGAGGAAATGGGCGATCTGATTTATGATGTGCTAGTCCCGACCGAGCGCGTATCGGAAATCAAGAAAGGAAAAAAGAGCGAGACCACGCGGAAGTTTTTCCCCGGCTATCTGATCGTTAACATGCATTTGCTCGACGAAAATAATCAGCTTGTCGGACGCACCTGGTATTTCGTCCGCGACACACCCGGCGTAATCGGGTTTGCTGGCACCAAGGATAAACCCATTCCGATGCGGCAATCGGAGGTGGACAGCATGCTCGCCCAAATGAAAGAGCGCGAAGAAAAGGTGAAACCGAAGGTCAGCTTTGAAGTTGGCGAATCTGTGAAGGTCGCCGATGGCCCGTTCCAAAACCAGACCGGCATCGTCGAAGAAATCGATCCGGAACGTGGCAAACTGCGCGTCTCAGTTACCATTTTCGGCCGTGCTACTCCTGTGGAACTTGAATACTGGCAGGTCGAGCGCGGTTAGTCTTTCGCTTTAACGTTTCAACGATCCAACACTTTAACGAATCACCATGGCAAAAGAAAAAGTAGCTGAAATCAAACTCCAGATTCCTGCGGGCCAGGCAAATCCTGCGCCGCCGGTTGGAACGGCGCTCGGTCCGCGCGGCGTTAACATCATGTCGTTCTGTAAGGAATTTAACGCAGCGACCCAGAAACAAGCCGGCGATATTCTCCCGGTCGTCATCACCGTTTACAAAGATAAATCGTTTACGTTCATCACAAAAAGTCCGCCCGCCGCGATCCTTTTAAAGAAGGCGGCCAACATCGCCGCCGGTTCTAAAGAGCCTAACAAAACCAAGGTCGGCAAAGTCACGCGCAAACAAGTCATGGACATTGTGAACACGAAGCGCAAAGATTTGAACGCGCGCAACGACGAAGCCGCTTTTCGCATGATCGCCGGCACGGCGCGTCAAATGGGTCTCGAAATCGTGGATTAGAATCAAGCACGCGGATTTCGCGGTGGGCGGCACCCGCGTCCTGCCTGGTGGTTTCGGTGTTTCGCCGAAACGAACCTTAAGTTACTCCGTCGTGCCTAAGTATTCCCAGCGCTGCAGTGAGATCGGCACGTTGCCGTTTTTCCAAACGAAATCGTGGAACGCGCGGAGATTGAATTTGTCGCCCTGCTGCATGCGCGCATCAGCCAGAAACTTTACGATCTGGAGTTTGCCGATCTGATACGTGATCGCCTGGCCAGGACCCGTGGAAAACGCGATTGCTTCCTGGCGCGCGGTATCTGCGTCCATTGGAACTTTTTCCTGTAGATATTTCGCGGCTTGTTCCAGCGTGAACTCGCCAAGCGCAAGTTTCACGTCCACTTCCACGCGCAGTGCGCGGAGCCGCATGAAATTGTAAATGATCTCGCGCGTGCGCGGGCTGTCGTCGAACAGACCGGATTGCAACATCATTTCCTCTGCGTAGAAGCCGATTCCCTCATTTGCGCCGGAGTCGTAATACTGACGACGGATCGGGTCTTCGTTGTTCCAGGCGAGGCAAAGCTGAAAATAATGACCTGGAATTCCTTCGTGAACGGTGATTGGTCGTGGGTCCTCCGCGGTCGCCTGCCAGAAGTAGCCGAGTTTCCCTGAGGGTTCGGTCACGTAACGGATGCAATTCTCATTCAATCGCGACGGTGACGTGAAATCATCCATCTCGCCGAAGCCTTGGAGCGCGCGCAAATATTCTGGCATCGGGCGCAAGGTGTAATGCTGAAGCCAACTTGGGACGGTAAGGATGTCCCGCTCTTGGAGAAATTTCCGGATTTGAAGTTCTTTTTGCGCCGTGTCTTTGATCCAATCGCCGATGTTGCCGGCGATTTTCAGCGGTGGCACATTTTTGTTGCGATTTTTCTCGAACGCCTCGAATGCCACGGCACGGTTCCATTCCTGTCTGCCCATCGCCAAAAGGTCTTCAGGTGAATAGGACATCAGCGCGACATTTTTGAGAAAAAATGCGTAAGCGTTGCGCCCAAGTGCGGTCTCGTTAGGGAGCGACGGCAATTTCTGTTGAAGCTCTTGGCGAAATTTGTCAAGCGCGTCTGCCGCACGATCAGTTGCGTCATTCAGGTCCTGTTCTTTAAGAGTTGTGGACTTTAACAATCCATTCGCCATTAGACGCAAACGCGGCCGAATATTTTCCAACTCTTGAATTGCCACGGTCGCGAATGGCGCCGGCGGCTTGTCCAAATTGTCAGCTCCTTGCCTCAGGATTGAAGGTATATTTTCGAGCCGTGTGAGAATTTCCCGGCTGCGCCTTGCGTCGTACGGTCCTGGCACGGTGAGCGCTTCGACTACTGCGGTAAGCGTCTGCGCTATATAAAAATTGGGATCGCGTTTCCAGCGTGGATTGATATCGAGTTCCCAGCGTACCCGCGCCACAGCGGAGCCGGTCAGGCGATAGTCAACCTGTTGCGGCATCGGCCAAGTAGTTGGATCCAGTTTTTTCCAGCGACCTTCGAACTCTGCGAGATCCTTTCGTTGCATATCGATACTGGCTCGCGACCAATCGCGAGTCCCGCCAGGTCGCTCAATACGGTTCACGTCATCTCCGGTAAATGGCGCGTACTTCGCACGCCAGGCCCAGAAATCGTTCGCCAGTTTATCCAGCGATTCGGTTGTAGCCGAAGCATTGCCTAACAACAGTGCAATAAGGAACACTATCGCCGAACTTTTTTTCATGGAGAATTAGTCGGCGCCGCGCCGCAGCGTGATAACGCCAGGATTTTTGCCGGGCCGATACATTGACGCGCCGTAACAGAGCGCGGCGGATTTTTCGCGCGCGTAGCGAACGTTGTTTAGTTTTTCGTCCCAGCGTTCCATGTAAGAACAGTTCGCCGTTTTCTTGCTGCCGGGTATCGGCACATAACGGTTTTCTGTAAATGTGAGAAAAGCTGGTTCGCCGGGCAGCGGGATTGGAGCAGCCCAATTTGGTGATAACCGAACAAGACGTGGGCCCGTGAGGTCGAGCGCGAAAACTGTGTCGCCGTCGGTGCTGTTTAAGTGTAAATCGAAGAACGCGAGATGTAACGGCCCTTCGAAAAGAAAATGCTGATTTTTATCCTGATTGTCGTGAAGCAATCCGAAGACGCCGTAAAATCCGGGTAACTTGTCGAATTCCGTTTCCACTCCCGTTTTCAGATCGCGGAGCAAATAGTGTTTCCCATGGCCCGGCCCATCGATCTGATCATCTTCGCTGTTGGGATCTTCACGCAAGATCAATTCGACGGAACCATCGGGTGCCTTGTACGTGGGTATCGGCGTTGCGGTGGGGGATGCAGATTCATCAGGTGAAACTGATGTGTTCGGAGATGCCGATTCCTCCGGCTCGATGTTTGTGAAATACGGCGAGCTTTTTGCAGTGCCATACCAATCCGGTGCAGCCTCCAATTTTTTCAATGTTTTGCCGAGAGGCTCAATGCTCCAAAATTCGCGAGCGCCACCGGGCTTTTCGCGCGTGAAAACAATCATACTCCCGTCAGGAGAGAAAATTGGACCCGAGTCTTGACCCGAATTGTCGTTCGTTAACTGGCGCAAAAGTTTTCCGTCCTCGCGAAACAAATAGAGATGCGAATGACTGGTCCCTTCCGCCTGTAAGTAGCGAATCGCGATCACAATCTCCGCGGCAGCACGCGCGCTAATGGCTGTTAGCGAGAAAATTCCTGCGACAATCAAGGTTTGAAATATCGAACGCATTATCGCAGCGGAAGTTGAATTGTGCTGGGATGGGTCGCGTCATGATACACCTGCACGTTACAGGTGCGGGCGTCCTTTGCCGTTTCTTCGGCGACGACTCCGCCGGAGCAATAGTTCTTTTGCCACTGAGTAGAATTTGGGGATGACACCACCACGCGAAGCCGACTCCCCTTCATTAATCGGCGAGCAACGAATAATCCGGGATTGAAGTCGCAACGTACTATTTCACCCGGCTTCACCAGTTTGGCTTCGCGCAGCGAGTCGCGATAACGTAAGCGGCGCGTATCGCTCCAAAGCACGATGCTGGTGCCATCGGGTTGGATTTCGTACAGGTGGGCGGAGAGATCGATATCAGGCGTATCGATCGATACCCACAACGTCATTGCCGGGCAGCCAATGAAGGGCGTTTCGTTAGGAAGCGGCTCCGTGTGGTACACCAAACCATCTTTGCCGATGCTCAACGCATAAGTTTGATCGATGCCCGCCGTTTTCTCTTTCGGATCGATCCCATCAACTATTTCGCCGCGCGTGGTATCCAGTGGATCGTAGATAAATGCATCTGAACCGTCGGTTGGCTGCTTTTCTGCGAGCGAGCCGGAACGAAAGACGCCATTCGCATCACCGTTTTTGGAATCGAGGTAAAAAGTTTTCGGGTTCGCAACCAGTGCTTCGAAATTATCGGCGTACTTCCATTCGCCGTTAGCGCCGCTGTTGCCAGCTGCTAGCAAATAGTAAGCGACCTGGTTCTTGAGAAATTCCGGCCTCGGGCCATTTTTCATTGTCCAGTCGTACCATTGCCGATGGAGATCATTTAGATCGATGACAGCCGCGGGGCCGAACTTTACGCCACCGACTTCATCCGTAGGTGTGCGCGTGCCCGCGTGATCCCACGGACCCATGACCAGAAAATGTTTCGCGTGGGTTTCTGACGAGCTATTTGCCAGATGATCTCGGTAATAGGTAAGGGCGCCAAGCTCATCTCCATCGTATTGCGCTGTGATTGTTAAAATTGGGAGTGTGATCTTCTGGAACTGCTCGCGAGTTGGAACCATGGCGTCGTAGTACGCGTCGATCGTGGGATGTTTGAGCACGCGTTGAAAA
Source organism: Verrucomicrobiota bacterium (assembly GCA_046731655.1). Taxonomy (GTDB): domain Bacteria; phylum Verrucomicrobiota; class Verrucomicrobiia; order Chthoniobacterales; family UBA10450; genus Udaeobacter. The sequence goes on from JBKPLM010000016.1 coordinate 6,470, forward strand.
TTCACCGACGGATTTCCAACGAACGAATCGAGCGATTTAAACGGGATGTGTTTCTTGTAAGCATCCAGGAATTTCGTTCGCCAAAATTTTTGATCACTGAAGAGATTTTGCTGTCCAGTGCGGTCAGTGGTGAAAGTGTACCATTGCACGTCGTAGGTTATACCGACGTTCTGGGGCCAAGGATAATCGAGCCCGGGATGAGCAGCTGCGGCGGGGACGATCGTCGCGAGATGCGGCGGGAATTTTTTCGCCGTCGCCCATTGATCAAATCCCGCGTACGAACCGCCCCACATCGCAATCTTGCCATCGCAGTACGGTTGTTTTGCGAACCATTCGACCAAGTCGTGCCCGTCCCGAGGATCATTTACAAACGGCTCGAATTCACCGGCGGAATTTCCGCGACCGCGAACATCAACGAGCGCGAATACATAGCCATGCGATGCGAAGTAAGCTCCGCGCGCGTGGTAACTATCAGAGATGTACGGCGTCAGCGTGAAGATGACTGGCGTCTTCGGTGACGATCCATCCGGAGTTTTCGGCAAGTACAATGTCGCGTTTAGTTCGACCTTGTCGCGCATGGGAATCTTGACGCCCCAGCGGAGCTCATAATCGGCAGGTAAGGGCGAAGGCGACAGTGAAGGAGTTGGAGTTTGCCCAACGACGTTTGCAGTGAAGGCTAGGCAGCACGCAACCGCGAATATTAACAACCCGAAAATGATCGGGGTCCGCGAAAAGTTTCGGAGTTTCATCATGCGCGATTGAAGCGAAGAAAGTGCGGGACACAAGAAACTTGAATTGACGACGGAGTGTCAGCCTGACGAGGAGTTGGTCAACTGCGACGCGAGGAGATCTGCGCACTATCGTTTGCAGGAGAGCGAGTTTGCGAGACGATAGGCAATGGCGCGCGGGCTTTCGAGGAACACACAAGGTCTTAGAGGTACGGCTCAGCACCGCGCGGCGACCTCCGAGCCGGGATCAAAGTCCGCTCAGCCGACCAATTTTCGATTAACTCCTCTGGCTTCGGCGGAGTTATTCTGCGCTGGAACCGTGTTTCTTGTTGCACTCGTTCTTTATAGCTGGACGCTCGCGCCGACGGTTACTCTGACTGACAGCGGAGAGTTAATCGTAGTTGCTCAGGGCCTTGGGATCGCACATCCACCGGGCGTTCCGTTGTGGATCATTCTCGCCCATCTCGCCTCGCTTGTGCCTTTAGGAAATATTGCGGTGCGGATTAATTTTTCGTCTGCGTTTTTTGCGGCGCTCGCGTGCGCGATACTCACGCTTACGGTGGCAGAACTAACGATTACCGCGTTGTACCTCGCCACGTCGAGGCGACGAAAGAGAGTCGCGCAGCAGAGTAAAACAACTGAAGAATCGGGGCTTGCGCGCCTGTTGTTGGCTGCGCCTGCGCTAGGCGCGGGTTTCCTTATGGCGTTTTCCCGCACGCTTTGGTCGTATGCGACGATCGCCGAGGTCTATGCTCTGAATACGCTGCTCATCCTCGTGATCTTTTTTCTAATGCTTCGATGGCGGCGATGGATCGTCGCAGACAGGCTGCGTATCGGTACGGCGATCTCTGGCGGCGAAGTCACTTTGCAGATTACAAGTTACGACGCTTACCTTTATGTGGCTGCGCTGGTGTTCGGGTTAGCGCTAGGCGTTCATCACGTCACCGTGGCGCTAACTCTGCCTGCCATCGCCGTCGTTGTTTTTCGGACACAAGGCGTGGGGTTCTTCAGGAGTAGACGATTGTTTTATGCCGCATTGATTTCAATTGCCGCGCTCGTCGCCATTTATGCTTACCTCCCGCTTGCGGCGTCGCGCTTGCCTGTCATCAACTGGGGCCATCCGCGTTCACTGCAGGAGATATGGTGGCACATCACAGGCAGACAGTATCAGGTCTATTTCTCGTTCAAGCCGGAGATAATGGGAGAACAGTTTGCTGAATTCTGCAGAATGGCACTGCGCGAGTTCGGCTTTCCGTGGCTTCCGTTGTCGCTAGGTCTGGCTTTCGCAGGCTTCGTGGATGTTTTCAAGCGAGACCGTACAACTTTCTGGTTTCTCCTGACTATTATCATCGCCGATTTGGCGTACGCCCTCAGCTACGAAATTGCGGAGGACAAGGATGCGTACTATCTGCCCGCATTTATTTCGATCGCGATTGCCGCCGGTCTGGGCATTCGATGGATGATTCGATGGGCCGTCTCTAAGCCCGTGCCACTCGGGAGGCTATCTGTAGTGGCTACAACCGCTGTTTTCCTTGTTTGCGCGATCACTCTCGCTGCGAACTGGCCTTTTAATAATCGTAGGCAGTACTTTATCGCGCATGATTACGTGGAAAATCTGTTGGGCACGGTCGCGCCCAACAGTCTCTTGCTCACGCTCGATTGGCAGGTTGCGTCCCCCATGCTCTACGCGCAGGAGACAGAACAACTGCGGCGCGACGTTAAGGTTATTGATATTAATCTCCTGCGCCGCTCGTGGTATTTCGATTATTTAAGTCGCGCTTATCCCGGTTTGGTCGAGCGGTCGCGCGACAAGATTGCCGCATTTGTTCAAAATCTTAAGGAATGGGAGCGCGATCCCGGAGCTTTTGCCAGAAGCACAGCGCTCACTCAAAGAATCAGCGCAGCATTCTTAGAGATGATTCAAGCAATGGTGATGAACGAAAGCAGGGTTGCGCCGGTTTACATGACGAACGATTTGCTTTCCTCTGACTCAGTCAACGGTGAGCTGACCAGATGGCTTACGGAAAAATATCAACTGGTTCCACAAGGGCTTGTCTTTAACCTCGCGGATGGTCGGGGCTTTCATGATTCGCCTGATGTACATCTGCAAATCCGCGGCCTTGCTGACGGGACACTGCGATTTGCCAAGGGCGATCCGGTAAACGTTAAAGTTATACCGGTCTACACGAACATGCTGATTAATCGCGGACGCTATCTGGCTTTATTCGGTCAACATGAGCGCGCCATCGCTGCCTTCGAACAGGCACTCGCCCTCAATCCGGATCTCGCCTCGGCACGGCAGGGGCTCGCCGAAAGTACGGCGAAAGTGCGGAGACCGTAGCGCAATCTTCTTTTCATCATTCGCTGATTCAAGCTTCGCTCGTCATTCGGACTTCGTCATTTCCCTGCGTATTCTTGCTTTGTTCGCGCTAACCTTTTATATGCGCGGGAATGAATGTCCTGGCTTGTGATCGATGGTCGCGCCTTGTTCCGGCAATCCTAGCCGTCGCCATTGGGGCGATTCCAATTCGGGCGGCTGACAATCTGGTCGCGCTGAAAGCGGAGCGCTTGTTTGACGGGAAATCAAAAGCCTTGCTGCATAACGGCGTTGTCCTAATCCAAGGCGATAAGATTACCGATGTTGGCAGTAATCTCGCGATTCCCAGCGGTGCGCAGGTGATCGATCTTGGCGATGCCACGCTTGCGCCGGGATTCATGGACGCACACACGCATTTAACGCTCGATTACTCGGGCGACTATAATGTTCGCCGCCTACACGAGCTGGATCTCAACGTTTCAGAGCAAGCGATCCGAGCGACGACCTTCGCGCGCACTACAGTCGAAGCGGGCTTTACTACCGTCCGTGACCTGGGCAGCCGCTTCGTCGGCAGCCGCGAATTTGTCGATGTGGCGCTGCGCAATTCGATTAACAAAGGGCTAATTGTCGGCCCGCGAATGCTGGTGGCCACCAAAGGGATCGGCGCTACCGGCGGTCACTTCGACCCGACTAGTGGGTTTCGTGATTTCCTTTTTGGGCGCGAGCCGGATTACACCGATGGCATAGCAAATGGGCCGGAAGAGATCCGGAAGGCAGTCCGCTTTGAAGTGAAGAATGGTGCTGACGTGATCAAGGCCGCCGTGTCTGGTGGCGTGCTTTCGTTAGCCGACGAAGTGGATACTCCCCAACTTACGCCTGCGGAAATGGCGGCATTCGTTGATGAATCACATCGGCTGCGTAAAAAAGTAGCCGTGCATTGCCATGGGGATCAGGCGGCCCGCGAAGCGATCGAAGCGGGCGTTGACTCGATCGAGCATGGCTCGTTCATGAAAGCGGAAACGCTCTCACGGATGAAAACTAAAGGGGTCTTCCTTACGCCCACACTGATGGCGACGGAATGGATCATGGGTAAACTGGACAATTATCCGACAGCCTTACAGGCCAAAGCTAAAGCCGCTGCGGCCGCTCGCTCGGATATGTTTCGTAACGCCGTAAAAATGGGCGTGAAGATTTCTTTTGGAACCGATGCCGCTGTTTTTCCTCACGGACAAAACGCGCACGAGTTTAAATTGATGGTTGATCTCGGGATGACACCGATTGATGCGCTGAAATCCGCAACTGCAAATGACGCCGACCTTTTTGGGATTGCCGAAAAAGTCGGCACACTGGAAAAGGGAAAACTGGCTGATGTTATCGCGATGCCGGGAGATCCAACTGCAGATATTGCAGCCACCGAGCGGGTTTTCTTCGTCATGAAAGAAGGGAAGATCATCAGGAAGGAACCGCCGATTGTGCAAGGCGCTGTCAAAGCAATCGAGCCTGCAGAAGAAGGGGCCCCAGCAGATTAATGGTTCTGTTGTTGCGCGGAAGTTGATTTTTTGACAACGCGAAGATAGACGCTAGGTTCCGGGTTCGCCGCTCAGTTGAACGGCTGACAACATTTTAAGCAGGAGCCTCAGGATCTGGAGTAAAAGATCGGGCGACAGGACTGCACCCCGACATGCAAAAGAATCGAAGCAAACGTTATCGCGCTGCGGCGCAGCAAGTGGACCGCACAAGGGAGTACAATCTCGCTGCCGCGATCGCGACACTGAAGAAGTTCCCGCCGGCAAAGTTTGACCAAACCGTGACCGTCTCGTTCAGGCTTGGCGTTGATCCGAAGCAATCCGATCAGATGGTTCGCGGGACTTGTCCGCTTCCGCATGGAAGTGGCAAAAAAGTGCGTGTGCTGGTTTTTGCCGAGGGCGAGGCGGCACAGGCAGCCAGGGAAGCAGGCGCGGAGTTTGTTGGGATGAAAGATCTAATCCAGAAGTGCCAGGAAGGTTTCCAGGATTTTGATGTCGCGATTGCGACGCCGGCAGCAATGGCAGAAGTCCGCAAATTGGGGAAGGTGCTTGGGCCGCGCGGACTAATGCCGAATCCCCGCACTGGAACAGTAACGGAGGACACAGCCAAAGCCGTGCAGGAAGTGAAAGCAGGCCGCGTAGAGTTTAAATTAGATAAGAACGGCAACGTGGCGGTGCCTGTCGGGAAATTTTCGTTTGAGGAAAATGCTCTGGTGGAAAACGGAAACGCAGTAATCGAGGCTGTCGTTCGGGCTCGTCCCGCATCAGCGAAAGGGCGGTACCTTGAAGGCATGACAATCAGTGCGACCATGTCCCCTGGAGTTCGTGTTGATCCAGCGCCGTATCTGAATGCGTAGTGAGAGGCTCAATGTCGAAATAAGATGAGACCAGAAAAAACCAGCATCGTTTCCGATCTCTCCGAGAAGCTGAAGCGTTCGCCGTTCGTGCTCGTAACCGATTACCAGCGCATGAAGGTTGGCGATTTTAGCGAGTTGCGGAACCGGCTGGCTCCAATCGGGGCAGAAGTTCACGTCGTGAAAAATAACTTCCTCAAACGGGCAATGACTGATTCTGGTTTTCCCGATGCGGGTGAGACGCTGACCGGTCAGACAGCCGTTGTTACGGGCGAGAACGATGTCGCGCCCGTGGCCAAAATTTTCAAGTCGTTTGCGAGTGAATTCAAAATCGCCGCGCTGAAGATTGGTTTTATCGAGCGGGGCGTTCTTTCCGCTGAGGAATTGGAAAAGCTGGCGGAGTTGCCGGCGCGCGAAGTTTTGCAGGCGCAATTGCTGGGGTTGCTCTTGTCTCCAGCAACGCGCCTGGTGCGCTTGCTAAACGAACCGGGCTCCGCGCTGGCGCGGCTATTGAACGCGAAGGCAGAAAAGGAGGGTGCGGCCGCGGAAGCGACCGCGTAAGAAGGTTTTTCCGCTCGCAAATGGCGGGTCGGGAAGTGAAACGAAAACTGTCCGGGTCAGTGGCTATTGGCCTTAATTTTCCGAAGGCTTTCGGAAGCGGCAATTGGAGGAAATAAAAATGGCAGAAACAGATAAATTGGTGGAGCAACTTAGCAACCTGTCGGTGCTGGAGATTGCTGGCTTAGTCAAGCAACTGGAAGAAAAGTGGGGTGTAAGCGCAGCAGCCCCGGTGGCGGTGGCGGCTGGTCCGGCCGCAGCGGGTGGAGCGGCAGCTCCGGCGGCAGAAGAGAAAACTACCTTTGATGTAATCTTGAAAGAGATGGGCTCGAACAAGATTGCTGTGATCAAGGAGGTTCGCGGTGCGGTGCCGGGACTCGGCTTGGCGGAAGCCAAGGCGCTTGTGGAAGGAGCTCCGAAGACAATCAAGGAAGGCGTGACAAAGGAGGAGGCGGACGAGATCAAGAAAAAGATCGAGGCTGCTGGTGCAAAGGTTGAGGTTAAATAGGCCGACGGCTCGCTGAATCGCGGTTGTTTCTCATTTATCCGTAAATTGAGACGGATGGTTTAAAGACCGTCCGCGGCACATTTTCCTTGCGGAACAGAAATTTCAGTCTAAGATTGTCGTCTGTTAGAGGCAGGCAGTCCTATTTTTAACCCGGCGCTTAACGGCAAATTACAAGAATGGCAACAGGACAGTGGCAAATTTGACAAGCCACTGTTTTGGGTGCATTTTTGTGCCCATCGCTCGCTGCTGAGCCCATAAAAACCTTGCCCGTTTCGTTCACGATTGGTGGCGTGGACGTTGCGAGGCCCAACTCTTGGCTAGTGACTTATGTCGGAACGTATTTACTTTGGAAGCATTAGGGAAGGGATCGAACCGCCGAATCTGATTGAGGTTCAGGCCAACTCGTACGTTGATTTTCTTCAGAAAGACGTCCCTTTTTCAAAGCGGAAAAATCAGGGACTCCAGGCTGTTTTCAAAGAGGTCTTTCCGATCGAGAGCTACGACGAAAAAGCGGTGCTCGATTTCAGTCACTATGAGATTGGCGAGCCCAAATTAAGCGCGTTAGAGGCGCAGCGGGAAGGGCAGACCTACAGCGCGCCATTGCATGTCACCTTCCAATTGCGTGAAGAAAAAGGCACGAAGGAAGAGAAAGTCTATATGGGTGAAATCCCCCTGATGACACCGCAGGGGACCTTCGTTATTAACGGCGCAGAGCGAGTAGTAGTAAGCCAATTGCACCGCTCTCCGGGAATCGCCTTTGAATCTACTATCCACGTAAACGGCAAGGTCCTTTACAGTTTCCGGATCATCCCCGATCGAGGGTCATGGATTGAGGTCCAATTTGATACGGCTGACCTCCTCTATATTTATCTCGACCGACGCAAGCGGCGCCGGAAATTTCTTGCGACCACATTCCTGCGTGCCCTCGGCTACGGATCTGACGAAGACGTCATCAAGCTTTTTTACAACATTGAGACCCTGAAGCTGAGCGAGAAACTCGACGAAGAGAAGCTCGCCACCAAAGTGCTGACTGCGGAGATCCGCGACGGCGATGTTACGGTGGCCCGTGCGTTTGAACCGCTCACCCTGGCGACCATCCGCCAGATTATGGCGCTTAAAATTCACGAGGTGAAAGTGATCGATATTGCTAACGATGACACCATCGTGAAGGCGCTTCGAAAAGATCCGGCGCACGATCAGGAAGAAGCGCTTAAGGACATTTACCGCCGTCTTCGCCCTGGCGACCCACCGACTGTCGCCAACGCGCGTGCTTTGCTGAAAAGGCTCTTCTTCGATCCAAAGAAATACGACCTCGGGCGGGTCGGCCGTTACAAGATCAATCAAAAACTCGGGATCAACGTTGATTCTACCGAGCGGATCCTAACCGACAAAGATTTTATCGCCGCGATCAAATACCTGATCAATCTGCGACGGGGCGAAGGCACCCTTGATGATATTGATCACCTGGGTAGCCGTCGCGTGCGCACCGTTGGTGAATTGTTGGCGAACCAGTGCCGTGTTGGTCTTGCTCGCACGGAGCGTCTGGTCAAGGAACGCATGACTTTGTTCGACATCAACGTGGACGGCATGACGCCCCAGAAACTGATCAATCCAAAGGCGCTCAGCGCGGTCATCCGCGATTTCTTTGGTCGGTCGCAGCTTTCGCAGTTCATGGATCAAACAAATCCGCTCGCGGAGCTAACGCACAAACGCCGTTTGTCGGCTCTTGGGCCGGGTGGTCTCAGCCGGGAGCGCGCCGGATTCGAGGTGCGCGATGTTCATCCATCCCATTATGGCCGCATTTGTCCCATTGAGACGCCGGAAGGTCCAAACATCGGTCTGATTAGTTCGATGAGCACGTTTGCCCGAATCAATGAATTCGGTTTTATCGAAACGCCCTATCGCAAAGTGGAAAAGGGCCGCGTGACGGATCAGATCGAATATCTTACAGCTGATCGCGAAGAGAATTTTCTCGTTGCGCAAGCCAACGCGCCTGTAGACGGACGCGGACATTTCACAGGTGAAAAAGTATCTGTGCGCTACCGTGGCGACTTCCTCGAGGTCGATCCCTCCAAGGTGAATTACATGGACGTCTCGCCGAAACAGCTGGTGTCAGTGGCAGCGGGCCTTATTCCCTTCCTCGAACACGATGACGCAAACCGGGCGCTGATGGGCTCCAACATGCAACGCCAGGGCGTTCCTCTCGTCGTTTCCGAGACGCCCCTTGTGGGCACGGGCTTGGAAGAGAAAGTGGCGCGAGATTCCCACGCGGTTGTTCTGGCAACAGACGGCGGCAAGGTCGCGTCGGTTACAGCAGACCAAATCGTTGTCACCAAAGATGGCCATCTCCCCGAAAGCAAGAAGAAGCTCAAGACGGATCCGGAGGCAGGAATTCACGTTTATGAACTTCGCAAATTCATGCGGTCAAACGCCGGCACCTGTGTGAACCAGAAACCGATTGTGCGCAAAGGCCAGCACGTGAAACGCGGTCAAGTCATCGCCGATGGTCCAAACACCGATCACGGTGAGTTGGCTCTGGGACGCAATGTGCTCGTCGCGTTCATGCCTTGGAACGGATACAACTTCGAAGATGCCATCATGATCTCGGAGAAAGTGGTCAAGGAGGACGTCTATACCTCCATCCACATCGATGAATTCGAGATCGGCGCGCGAGACACTAAGCTCGGACCGGAAGAAATTACGCGCGACATTCCTAACGTGAGCGAAGAAGCTCTACGCAACTTGGGGCCCGATGGAGTTGTGCGAGTAGGTGCGGAGGTAAAGCCTGGCGATATTCTTGTCGGGAAGATCACTCCGAAGAGTGAAACCGAATTGGCACCGGAAGAACGCCTGCTGCGTGCAATCTTTGGCGAGAAAGCAGCGGACGTGAAGGACACGTCGCTGACGGTTCCCTCAGGCACTTACGGAATTGTAATGGACGTAAAGGTCTCGTCCCGTCGCGAAGTGTCACGTGAAAAACTCACGCCAGCCGAAACCAGGCGGCAACTCAAAACCATCAGTGAAGATCACAAGCGAAAGAAAGAAACGCTGGTCGAGCAATTGACCGATTCGCTTTCAAACGTCCTGCTCGGCGAAAAAGTCCCTCTGGATGTCGTAAACGCCAAGAACGGTGAAATCATTATTCCAGCTAATCGCAAGATCACTAAAACGCTATTGCGAAAGCTGGCAACGGCACACGATCACATCGAAATCGATCCAAGTCCGATCCGCAACAAGATCCGCGAAATTATTGGTGCCTACGAGCACAAGTTCGCGGAGCTGGAGCTGGAACGCGATAGGGCCATGGACAGGGTGGAAAGCGGGGACGATATCGACCCGGGAATCATCAAGCAGGTCAAGGTTTACATCGCAAGCAAGCGCAAGCTGAGCGTGGGCGACAAGATGGCCGGTCGCCACGGAAACAAAGGCGTAGTAGCCCGCATCGTACCTGAAGAAGACATGCCTTTCCTTGCAGACGGCACACCGGTTGAAATTGTGCTTAATCCATTAGGCGTGCCAAGCCGCATGAACGTGGGACAAGTTTTGGAAACACACCTGGGTGTTGCCGCGAAGGCACTCGGATTCAAAGTCGCGACCCCGGTGTTCGATGGAATCAAAGAAAAACAGATTCGCGAATATTTGCATGACGCCCGAAAGAAGGAGGGATTCACCTGGGTGCAGGAAAGCGGCAAGGCAAAGCTTTTCGACGGACGCACCGGCGATCCTTTCGATCAGGAAGTGGTGGTTGGCTACATTTACATGATGAAGCTCGGTCACCTCGTGGCGGACAAGATTCACGCTCGCGCGGTAGGACCGTATTCGCTGGTGACCCAACAGCCGCTTGGTGGGAAGGCGCAATACGGCGGCCAACGCTTTGGTGAAATGGAAGTGTGGGCACTGGAGGCTTACGGAGCCGCCTATACTTTGCAGGAACTGCTCACGGTTAAATCCGATGACGTGCAAGGGCGAACCCGGATCTATGAGTCGATCGTCAAGGGCGATAACTCGCTCGAAGCGGGTACGCCTGAATCTTTCAACGTGCTCATCAAAGAAATGCAGAGCTTGGGCCTCGACGTGAAGGTCGGCGGCCAGGCGCCTACTTTTCTAGAGAGCGTCGCCTAATTTTTAAATTGTAATTATTTGGAAAAAACATGAACGAACATTCCTGGCGTGAGTTAGTGGGCGAAGAGCGCCCCGTGGGTTTTGATCAAGTCGCGATTGGCGTCGCGTCGAGTGACACGATGCGCTCGTGGAGCAAAGGCGAGGTCAAAAATCCTGAGACAATCAATTACCGAACCTTCAAACCGGAGAAGGGAGGCCTTTTCTGCGAACGCATTTTTGGTCCAACGCGCGACTGGGAATGCTCATGCGGAAAATACAAGCGCATCAAGCATAAGGGCGTCATCTGCGACCGGTGCGGCGTCGAAGTTACATTGGCTCGCGTCCGCCGTGAACGGATGGGCCATATCGAATTGGCCGTCCCTGTTTCGCACATTTGGTTTTACAAATGCATGCCCTCGCGCATCGGGCTCATGCTGGATATGAGCGCCCGGCAACTCGAACGCGTCATCTATTACGAGGATTATATCGTCATCGATCCGGGCAAGACGCCGCTGCAGAAAACGCAACTGCTTAACGAAGTCGAATACCGTGAGGCGCAAGAGCAGTACGGCGAAGATTTCGTTGCGGGTATGGGTGCGGAGGCAATCAGAAAACTTCTCGCCGAGATCGATCTCAACAAGCTCAACAAGGAGCTTGAGAAGGCAATGGGCGCCACTAAGAGCAAACAAATTCGCAAAAAACTGGCGAAGCGTCTCAAGCTCATCCAGGGTTTCCAAAATTCGCACGCGCGTCCCGAATGGATGATTCTGGATGTATTGCCGGTTATTCCACCGGATCTGCGGCCGCTGGTTCCGCTTGAGGGCGGACGCTTCGCAACTTCGGACCTGAACGATCTTTATCGCCGGGTTATTAATCGTAACAACCGGCTGAAAAACTTGCTCATGCTCAAGACGCCGGATGTCATCATTCGCAATGAAAAGCGAATGTTGCAGGAAGCGGTTGACGCTTTGTTCGACAATGGCAGACATGGTCGCGCTGTAACGGGCGCTGGCAATAGGCCTCTCAAATCCCTGAGCGACATGCTCAAGGGCAAGGGCGGCCGGTTCCGTCAAAATCTACTTGGCAAACGCGTCGATTACTCGGGCCGTTCCGTAATTGTGATTGGCCCGGAGCTGAAGCTGCAGCAATGCGGATTGCCGAAGAAGATGGCCCTTGTGCTTTTCGAGCCGTTCATCATCCGGCGACTAAAAGACCTGGGTTATGTGCACACCGTGCGCAGCGCGAAAAAGATGATCGAGCGTCAGACGCCCGAGGTCTGGGACATTCTCGACGAAGTGACCAAGGGTCATCCGGTGCTGCTCAATCGCGCGCCCACATTGCATCGATTGTCCATTCAGGCTTTTGAACCGCAATTGATCGAGGGTGAAGCCATTCGCATTCACCCGCTGGTTTGCACGGCTTACAATGCCGATTTCGACGGAGACCAGATGGCGGTGCACGTGCCGCTCTCGGTGGAGGCCCAGATGGAAGCGCGTATGCTGATGCTTGCGCCGAATAACATTTTTTCTCCTTCCAGCGGCAAGCCTATCACCACGCCTTCTCAAGACATCACGCTTGGTTGCTACTCCCTCACCCAAACCCCGCGCGGTGCGAGTAAGGATGGCCAGCGGCTGCCACTCTTCGGCGATGCGACCGAGGTAGAATTCGCGATGGCGGAAGGAACCGTTCACACGCACGACCGCATCCGGATTAAGAACCCTGACTTCGGCAAGAAAACAATCTACGGCAATGCCGAAGCTAAAACGATCGAGACCACGGCAGGCCGTGTCATTTTCAACGAGATTTGGCCGAAGCAGCTTGGATTTTTCAACAAACCCGCTGGCAAGAAGCAACTCAGCGACATTATCTGGCGCTGTTATCAAATCGCAGGCCCGATAGAAACGGTTGCGACGCTGGACAGATTAAAAGAGCTCGGTTTTGCCGAGGCAACCAAAGCTGGGATTTCCATTGGAATTTCGGACATGAT
>JBKPLM010000017.1:0-4938 GCA_046731655.1 Verrucomicrobiota bacterium
GGATGTTGAATTGTCCCGTTCAATGGTAGTTTTGTTTGCATCTTTCCAACGTCGCGCAATGCTGGATGATCGCCAGGTAACTTAGGTTGCCTTTTTCATTTCTCGATCGGTTGAGCGTTCCGGGGAAGAGCGCAGCTTACGGTACGGCAAAAGCGCGGTCGCAAGGACGCGGCGGGGGGCAGGCAAATGAAGCGGACGTCTAGGGTTGGCAGCAAGCGCGAGGCGGTGATCGATCCGTCATTGGAAAAAGCTTTGCTCAGCCTGCACGCAGCGATGGACGTCGGTTCGTTCTGGAAAGCCATTCAGCAGTTGCTCGGCGCCGCGATCCCAAGTCGTTTAATAGGCCTCATGCTTCAGCCCAATCCGATTTTGCCAATGATTGCGAGATGGACATTGCCTATGCCTGATGGGTTTTTCACCGCGGAGCCGCTCGAGAATTATATCGCTGCGCAGCAGCGCCAGAGGTTCGTGCGCATTAGCGACCTCTTTTCAAATCGAAGCAGCTTGATGAAATCGGCCTTTTATCGCCGTTACATGGCGCCTCAAAAATGTGCGTATGGCGTCTGCCTGTTTTTCTGGAAACGCCAGAGACTCATTTGCGTGATTGCAATCATGCGCACGGCAAGGCAGGGCGATCTTTCACCGGCGGAGATGAATCTAATTCGGCAGCTTTACCCGCAGTTTCTGACCGCCCTTTGGCGTCTCAGGTCACTCGAGCGCGAACACTCATTGCGAATGGATCTTGAAGCATTCCTGAGCCGGCTCCCGTTGCCGACGATTCTCTTGCGGTGGAACTTGAAGCCGATTTACCAAAACCGGGCTGCGCGCGACTTCTGCTCCGTGTGGGAAAAAGGACCCGAGAACGCGCAAATGACGAAAGCGACCTCACCGATTCCGTCCGAGATTTTGGATCGATGCCGTTTGCTCAAACAACAATGGGCGCACGCGCGACGCCCGATTGCGCCGCAAACAGGTTTCAAAGAAGAACGGGTGCATCATCCGCGATCGCCGCATTTGCGAGCGACGCTCCATCTGAAACAACTCAGTTCATGCGGCGTGGCGCAGCCGCATTTTCTTATCGAGTGCGAAGATTTACACCGTCAGACTGGTGCGCGTACGGAGGCGGCCAGCTCGAATTTGCCTCATCTCATCCGACTCACCAGGCGAGAACAGGAAGTTGCCCGACTTGTTTGTGAAGGACGGAGTAACCAGGAAATCGCTGATGACGCCCGCTTGAGTTTGCCGATGGTGAAAAAGCATCTCCACGCTATCTTCCGCAAGCTCGAAGTCAGCAGCCGCAGCCAGCTCATTGCACTGATGCGATGAAGCACCGTGCTCGATTTACTCGACTGGCCTATTGCGGTAAAGTCGGCATCCGACCTTTGAATTGTTCCCGTAGTTCAACGGATAGAACAAGGGTTTCCTAAACCTTAGATGTGGGTTCGATTCCCGCCGGGAACGGTTTTGGTGATTTTTCGAGTCTGAGACTCACTGGGAACGGCCATGCCCATAGGCTTCGATTGATTCGCTCGCTCCCGCTCGCTCACCCTGACGGGCTTCGTCTATGTCGCTCGACTCCCGTCGGCTCCATTCCCGCCGGGAACGGTTCTGGTGATTTTCGAATTATAGACTCACTGGAACGTGCATGTACCTGGACTTCGATTGATTCGCTCGCCGCGGCGCGCTCAACCTTCATGCAGTTCTTAATCGCGCGTCTACGCGGCAATCTGGCCAAGAACGGCGCGCAGTTCGTGAAAGTCCACCGGCTTAGTCAGGTGAAAATCGAAACCCGCTTCCTTACCGCGCTCAATATCGTCCGGTGCGCCAAAGCCGGTCAGCGCTACGGCCCTGACGGGTCGTTTTTGCTTCGCCTCGGCAACCAGCTCATAGCCGCTGCCATCGGGCAGAGCAATATCGGCGAGAACGACATCGAAGTCTTTTGATCGGATAATTTTCCGTGCACTCTCCGCATCATCGGCCACAGAGATCTCGTGTCCGAAATGCGTGAGCAGGTTGGATAACGCTTGCAGAGTGTCGCCGTGGTCCTCGACGATCAGAATGCGCAAGCTTTTGCCGGAATATGAATCTTTCGTTCGATCCTCGTTCATTTTCTCGTTCCCGGGGACCCGTACACTGGAATGGACGCTTCGTCCAATCTCTTCATGAAGTTAGCGATCAATGTTTCTCGCGATTCTTTGCTCAGGTATGATTGCGAATCATGGCTGACAAGGGGAATGCCGCATTGCGCGATGCGCACCTGCGTGGCACGAAGTTCGTTTACATCGCAGCATCATTCGCCGCATTGGGCGGTCTTCTGTTCGGCTACGATACGGGCGTTATCTCGGGCGCGCTCATCTTTATCAAGCGTGAGTTTGGCCTAACGACAGTCGCCGAGGAAATTGTCGTCAGTGGCGTTTTATTGGGAGCAACCATTGGCGCGATTCTCGGTGGCAAAGCCGCGGATCGTTTTGGCAGAAGAAGAGTCTTGCTTGTGACGGCAGCGATCTTCGGTATGGGCGCATTCGCCAGCGCCGTAGCGCCGTCGCCCACAATCCTGATCATCAGCCGCGTTGTTCTTGGCCTGGCGATAGGCCTCGCCTCAACAAACGTTCCGGTCTATCTGTCCGAAGTCGCGCCTCCGCACGCGCGTGGCTGGGTTGTATCGCTTTTTCAACTCGCTGTCACCGTTGGCATCGTCGTTGCGTACCTGACCGATTACGCTTTTGTCGACATCGAGGAGGGCTGGAGATGGATGCTCGGCCTGGCCGTCGTGCCGGCGCTGGTCTTCGGAACCGGTATGTTTTTTCTGCCGGAAACTCCGCGCTGGCTCATTCATCGCGGTCATCACGAAGTTGCGCATCGGGTTCTGGTGCGCATCCGAGACCAGTCCGATGTCAACGTCGAGATCGAAGAGATCAAGTCGAGTCTCGCGCAACAAGCTGAAAGCGGACACTGGACCGATCTGCTGCGTCGACAAGTCCGCCCAGCTCTCGCTGTTGGATTAGGCCTTGCCGTCTTCCAACAAATTACCGGCATCAACACGGTGATTTATTATGCGCCGAAAATTCTTCAGACGTCCGGATTCAATTCCGCTTCCGGCGCAATCCTGGCGACTGTCGGCGTCGGCATCGTAAATGTCGCCATGACGATTCTCGCAATGTTTTTAGTGGACCGCGCCGGTCGCCGGCCGCTGTTGCTCGTCGGTATCGCGGGAATGATCGTCACACTTGGCGTGCTCGGTTTGAGTTTCCGTTATCCATCGGGACAGCTCGCCTGGATCGCTGTGATTTGTCTGATGGGCTACGTAGCCTCATTTGCAATCAGCCTCGGACCGATCTTCTGGCTCTTGATCGCGGAAATTTACCCGCTAAAAATTCGTGGCCTGGCGGAAGGCACGGCAGCCACGTTTAATTGGGCTTCGAACCTGATCATCTCGCTTACCTTTCTGACATTGGTCGAGAAGCTTGGTGCGAGCTCAACTTTCCTGCTCTACGCGTTTGCTTCGGTGGCGTCGTGGCTCTTTGCCTACTATTTCGTTCCAGAAACGAAGGGGCGCACCTTGGAACAGATCGAAGCATTCTGGAGAGCACGGCATCGTGCGCGCCAACCGGTTACTCGGTTTTCCTAGCCCAATCTCTGTTTCCCCCTGTGGAAACCCGTATTGCTTACTTCAAAGCTAAAACTTGTAGATTATAGCGACACTGGCGTTGTGTTCCCTGAACTGGGCTTCGCTATTGCCGGTGAAATTGCTAATGCCGCCGAAGCCTGGAGGGTGATCAAAATCGATTTCGCCAAGATCGACATATTGGTATTGCGTTCTCATGCTCCAGTGAGCAGTGAGCGCATATTCCAATCCCCCACCGACCATCCAACCGACGTTTGTCTCTATTTGTTTTCCACCTTCGTCAAAAAAGAAGGTGAGACCACGAATGCGTTGGAAAAGATCGAGATCACCGATGGCGAGTCCACCGGTCACATAAGGCAGCCACTTGCCAAAGGCATAGCCAAGCCGAGGCCCAATCGTAACCAGATAATGTGTTTTGAAAGATGTCTTGATATTGAAGTCCCCTGCCGCCGGGGTGCGAAAAATCCCGCTTTCATCTGAATTACGCAGCCAGAGGTAACCGCCGGCTGCTTCCAAGCCCACGACCCAATTGTTGGTGAATTGATAATTGTAGCCGATCAGACCACCGGCTTCTCCACCGCTTGCATCCAGGTTCTCCGGAGAATGCGCCTCCACCACGTTGCGATCCTCGGGCCGAAAATTCCAATCTCCGCCCAGGCTAAGATCGATGGGAGTGCTTCCAAATTTATAACCGCCGAAGGCGCCGACATAGAAACCAGTCCACCGGGGAGACGGCGGGGGCGGAACAACCTGCTTTATTTCCTTGTCCGAATATCTTTCCGGGCCCGCGTATGCCAGTGCGCAGAACGCGTATAACATCAACACAATTAAAGATGTTTTGTTCATGGATGCGGGTTTTACACGACCCAGAAGATTGGTCAAGTCGCCGCCCGCTTCTCTATTAGCCACGAATTTGGAAACCCGAATTTCGATTAGCGGATTTTCTCGCGCGCATGCGGCTTTGTGAGATCAAGGATCGGACCGATGGGAACAATTCGAGTTGGATTAATATGAGTGTGCGTCATGTAGTAATGGCGCTTGATGTGATCGAAATTGACAGTCTCGGCAATGCCTGGCTGCTGATATAAATCCATCAGGTAACCCTGCAGACTCGGATAATCGATGATACGTCGCAGATTGCATTTGAAGTGCCCGTGATAAACGACATCGAACCGTTTGTGCGTGATGAAAAATCGCAAATCGGATTCTACTATCCTTTTATCGAAAATAAAACGACTCTTCGACAGGCGTTCTTCCAGTTGATCGAGCGCTTCGAATAATTTTCGGCAGGCAATCTCGTATGGCAGCTGGCG
>JBKPLM010000018.1:0-7249 GCA_046731655.1 Verrucomicrobiota bacterium
ATCCAGATGGCAAACTTCGCGAGACGATTCGTTACGAACTGGATGAGGCGGGACGTTTTTCCAGCGGCGAAATTTCGGGACCTGATGGCCGCCTTCGTTTCAAGAGCCGTTACAAGTACGATGATGCCGGCCGCCTTTCGGAAGAGACGCAAAGCGCCGGAGACGGCGCGCTTTTGCACAAGATCGTTTACAGCTACGATGCATCTGGCAAGCAAACCGGTTATTCTGTATTCGATGCATCCGGCAAATTGGTGGGCAAGAGCGGCGCAAAGGTCCGCCCGTCGGCTTCTCCTAAAGCTCGAGGAAAGGGCTCCCGATAAGAAAAGCCACTTGGGAAATCGCCAAATGCCAGCTGTACCATTAAGCGACCAGTCGCGTCGGTATCTGGTTGTTGGCTTGCCACAGCTTGTAAAGAAGACTACAAATCGGCGTGATTGATTACATCCAAAAGGGCGGCCTTTTAATGTGGCCAATACTGGTCTGTAGCATCATCTCGATCGCTGTCTTTGCCGAGCGTCTCTTTTACTTTCACCGCGCAACAATTCATGTGGGCGAATTCTTGAAGGGGCTGTCGAATCTAATTAGGCGGCGAAATTTCGCAGAAGCTCTCCATGAATCAGCGGGGACACCAGGCCCGGTAGCCCGCGTGATTCATGCAGCAATCATCCGGCACGACGCGCCTCGTCCAGAATTGCGCGAAATCGTGCAAGAAGCCGCCCAACTCGAAGTGCCGAAACTGGAACGATTTCTCCCGGTGCTCGCTACCATAGCTTTCCTGGCGCCGTTGCTCGGGTTGCTGGGGACGGTCGCCGGCATGATCGATGCATTTGCGACAATCGCTTCAAGCGGCGGCTACGCCACAGTGACTGAGCTTTCCAGCGGTGTGTACAAGAGTTTGCTGACGGCCGCAGCCGGTCTGGTTGTAGCTACTCCCACTTTCGTCGCTTACAGTTACCTTTCTTCCCGCGTGAATAACATGCTCCATGACATGGAGCGGGCAGGGATCGAAATCGTACACATGTTGACCGAGAGCCACCCGATCAGCGGGATCATCAGCTTTCAAGCCCCTGATGAAACCGCACGCGAGCTCGAAGCACGCCCGGATTTATAACGGGAAAAGTTACGTTTTCAGTTTCAAGTTTTGAACAGTCGGCATACTGGCAGTTAAGACTTAAAGACTTGAAACGCCCTGATTCATGAAACTCGAGCGCACAATTAATCATAACTTCGCCTGGCTTGTGCTGGTTGCGCTGGTGAACGTCGCGTTCCTTTTGGTTTTTTTTCTGTTGCTGAGTTCGAATTTTATTTTGCAACAGGGGATTTCCGTTTCAATGCCGTTCTCTCATTTCACGCTTGGGCCACAAACTAACCAGCAGATCATCAGCGTTACTGGTGGCGCAGTTCCAGCCATCTATTTTCGCGATCAGCGCGTCACCATGGATCAACTCGGGCCGTTGTTGGACGCAGCGAAGCGCGAAGGCCAATCAATTATCATCAAGGCGGACCGTTCCACTTCTTACGAAACGGTTGCCGAAGTAACAAATGCTGCTCTTGAACACGGCATCACATCCGTGTCACTTGCCGCCGCTTCACCGCGATGAACAATCTCAGTCCCGAGCTAGCAACAGAACCGCTGCTTTTTAGTTGGGATTCACCTCGGACGCAAAAGGCAGCGCTCCTAGCCTTTCTGGCGCTTTCCTTATTGGCACACGCCGTCTGCTTTTATATTTTCCAAGTGGTTTATCCGCCGACAGTCACGCTCCTACCACCGCCGGCCCGTGTCGCTTTGATCACTCCCGCATCTGAAGAGGGCCGCACGCTGCTTCGCTGGATCGACGCAGAAGATCCTGCGGTTGCTTTTACGACTCATCGTCCGCCGGAAGCGAGGCTCCGCGCTCTGCCGAAGGTTGAGCATGTTCCGTCCTATCACGCGATGGAACCAACTCTGAAGGAACTTCCACCCTTCGAAGTCGATTCACGCGCCCCCGACTCTCAGCCGCCGGGCGCCGTGCCGTTTATGCGCCAACAGGGCGCTCCTGCTGCCCGGTCGATCCCGACATCTCTTTCGTTTTCACGCGATCTCGATGGCTTGGGAGTTGCGACATTGCCACCGCTCAGCTTCGTCGCTTCAACTGGAGAAACGCCTGAAGCAATTCGTTTTCGCGTCGCCGTAAGCAGACTTGGAGAAATTAGGTACTGTTTTCCTATGAACTCCTCAGGTGATCCGGAGCTGGACGAACAGGCGCGCCTTTACCTCACGCGTTGCCGTTTCTCTGGACGCCCTCCTGGCGATGGAAAATCCGAAACGCCTTTGACGTGGGGAATCGCAACAATTGAGTGGGGCAGCGACGTCCAGCGTCCACACGCAAGGCAGCCAGGCAGTGCCACGCCGTGATTCGAGTTAGTCTCGCCGCCCTGGTCACGATTTATTTGCTGCTTTTTCTTGCGGCGGTTTTTCTCCTTTGGATAGTGGGAGAATGGAATCGCCGGCGGCGGGAGCGACGGGCTCTGGAGTATCGGTTGCGCTGTGTGATTTGCGCGTTCGAATTTGAAGATCGAACGGACGCCCTGCTTCCTCGCTGCCCGCGCTGTGGAAGTTTAAACGAACGATTTAGAATGGAGCAAATTTAACATGGGAATGTGGATAGGCCGGAATCGCAAAGCACGTGTGACCTACGGATTTGATGAAATCGCACTCGTACCCGGGCGCGTAACGATCAATCCAAACGAAGTCGATATCAGCTTTCGTTTACCGCGCAGAGAAGCGGAGCCGCTCCAGATGAAAATTCCCATTCTTGCCAGCGCCATGGACGGAGTTGTCGACGTCCGCTTCGCCGTCGCCATGAACAAATTGGGCGGGTTGGCCGTTTTGAATCTCGAAGGAGTGCAAACGCGCTACAAAAATCCGCAGGAAGTGCTGCAAAAAATCGTCGACGCGGATAAATCCGAACTCACAGCGCTGCTACAACGAATTTATCAGGAACCCATTCAAGAAGATCTAATCGCGGCACGTGTGCGCCAGATCAAAGATGGCGGCGTATTGGCGGCGGTCAGTTCCATTCCTCAGCGCGCCGCCCAATTTGGAAAGATTGCCCAGGAAGCCGGCGCGGACGTTTTCGTCGTACAAAGCACGGTTTCAACTGTCCGACACATTTCGTCTGAGTACAAATCTCTTGATCTGGAAAAGTTTTGCCGGGAGATGCGCATCCCTGTGATCGTGGGAAACACCGTTGGTTATGATGTGACCTTCGAAATTATGGAGTGTGGGCCGGCTGCGGTTTTAGTCGGCGTTGGGCCAGGCGCGGCTTGCACTTCGCGCGGCGTGCTTGGACTTGGTGTTCCGCAGGTCACCGCGACCGTCGATTGCGCTGCGGCGCGCGACGCTTACTTCAAAAAAACATCGCGCTACGTGCCAATCATCACCGACGGCGGAATGAGCAGAGGTGGCGATGTATGCAAGGCACTCGCGTGCGGCGCGGACGCTGTGATGGTGGGCAGTGCATTTGCGAAAGCGAACGAAGCGCCCGGCCGTGGATACCATTGGGGAATGGCTACGCCGCACGCCAATCTCCCACGCGGGACGCGCATCAAGGTAGGCGCCACCGGCTCGCTAAAACAAATTCTGTTCGGTCCGGCAGAAGTCGACGATGGCAGCCAAAATTTGGTCGGTGCGATTACTACCTGCATGGGTAACGTTGGCGCTCGAAACATTGCCGAATTTCAGCAAACGGAGATTATCATCGCGCCTTCCATAAAGACCGAAGGAAAACTCTTTCAAACAGTTCAGAGCGTTGGGATGGGAACGAGCTAACGTTTTAACATTTCAACGCTTCACGCTTTAACGCTTTATTGCCATGACCGATCGCAGAGTAGTTATCACCGGCCTGGGCGTCCTCACGCCAGTCGGCAGCGACGTGGAGACGTTCTGGTCCAATCTCAAGAACGGCGTCAGCGGCATCCATACAATCGATGCATTCGATACAACGGCATACGATTGCAAAATCGGAGGGCAAGTCCGCGACTTCGACCCGAAATCATTCTTCAAAAATCCGAAGGATGTCAGACGCACCGACCGATTTTCACAGCTCGCGATGGCGGCTGCAAAGATGGCTCTAGCGGACAGCGGAATTGATGTCGCGAACTTAAAACGGCGAGACCGCTTCGGTGTCCTAGTCAGTAGTGGGATCGGCGGACTGAAAACACTCCAGGATCAATTAACAATCCTCCTGACCAAGGGACCCTCCCGGAATTCGCCATTCACAATTCCAATGTTGCTCAGCAACATGGCTAGCGGGCTCATTTCGATGGAACTCGATCTGCGCGGGCCCAATATGTGTATCGTTACGGCCTGCGCGACATCAAACAACGCCATTGGCGAATCGTGGCGAATCATCAAATTTGGCGACGCCGACATTTTCCTGGCTGGAGGCTCAGAGGCGTCCATCGTCGAGATTGGCCTTGCTGGGTTTTCCGCGATGAGAGCGTTGAGCACACGCAACGATGAACCCGAACGGGCGTCACGACCCTTTGATCGTGACCGAGATGGTTTCGTTGTCGGCGAAGGCGCAGGAATCGTTGTGGTGGAGGAATTGGAACATGCCAAAGCGCGCGGCGCGAAGATCTACTGTGAACTCACTGGATACGGTGTTTCCGCGGATGCCTATCACATGACTGCTCCGCCGCCGGATGGCGAAGGTGCAGCGCGCGCCATGCAATTGGCACTGGACCACGCGCGGCTATCGCCCGATCAGGTCGATTACATCAACGCGCATGCTACCTCGACTGATATCGGCGACATTTGTGAGACACGCGCCATCAAACACGTCTTTGGAGACGATGCTTACAAGGTCGCCATAAGTTCTACCAAATCGATGACCGGTCACTTGTTAGGCGGCGCCGGCGGAATCGAAATGGCAGCCTGCGCGCTCGCTATCCGGGATTCCGTCATCCCGCCCACAATCAATCTGGAAAATCCCGGGAAAGAATGTGACCTCGATTATACGCCCAATGTCGCGCGCGAAAAGAACGTGCGCGTTGCTTTAAATAACTCATTCGGTTTTGGCGGCCACAACGCAACCCTGGTCGCGACCGCGTTTGAAAAATAACGTAGTTAGCGACCGCCGGACGCGCCGCCACATGCGGCAATCGTTTTGACTATTCACCTCTCACCACGCACTATTTACTCGCAAACGCTTTCGACGTTCACTATCGCATGCGGGCATAGCTTAATGGTAAAGTTCCAGCCTTCCAAGCTGGCCATGCGGGTTCGATTCCCGTTGCCCGCTCATTTTCATAGATAAAATGCCTGAAAATTGCAGCCTGAGTCATAACAGGTGTGCGCTAAAGTCATAACGCGTCCCCTGAAATCCGCCTGTTCCCGCTGACGTGCTTTTGGCTCGCTTTCGCGAGCGACTGTTGTTGTAATGCCGCCTTCCCCCGCACCATGAGGAAAACGCTTCTAGCCATAGGCTTCGCGGTGCTTCTGTCGATGATGGTCGCGCCGCACACGAACAAGCAGCGCATTACGGGCTATGGCCCATTCTTCGCTCATAGTGGTTTTTCTCTAGATAATTTCACATACATTGGACTTTCCACGACCGACCGGGTCGCGATTGACGCACTGGCCCTACAGACGATTTTTCTCGCTGTGCTGCTCGCCATGCTCGTGAACATCCGGTGGCGGCGCAAGTTCGAAGCAAATTTGATTGTCACGCGACAGGGCTATCAAATCGCGTTCCCTCGGGAGAAAGGCGCAAAACACGGCGCAAAGATGTTATCCCCGCCTCTTTTACTTGGTCACGTGCGCGGCCAGGCGCTTCTTCTACCGCGAATTTGTTCCGCGTCAGCCTCTATTTCCGTGCTTCAGAACCGCAACGAATATCGCTAGGCACGCAGCGCAAATCGCCCAGACCGACGCGATACTCCAACTCAAATGCAGCCAATCCATACTTTCCCCCCCGTGTCAGTTTAACCCGAACAACCCGGCATCTCCGCTATTGTAAAGCCCGCTAAATCCCCAGCGGGGCTTCAATGCGGACTTAGATATATCGCCGGTCGACACCAGTTTGTTGGCAAAAAATCGCAGCCTTGCGATCAGCATAAGTTGGGCCGGGCTCGCCACCCATACCAGAGGGGGACGCTGCCATCACCCAATATGTTAATTTCATCATCGGCCTGTCGTTCGGTGGCAAGGGTCATGTAATCATCGGACCCCATAATATTCTAGTGCCCGCTCAATGAACAACTTTGGTCCATTGCCTAGTCCCGCTAGCCTTGCCCTGAGAGGTACGGGCACGACGATAAACCTTGGCACCCAAGGCACGTATGATTATCTGTTTGCGCATTACGGTGGCCCGGGGGTGGTACCGCTGAAGTTTGGTACGTCGGTGATTTAAGCGGAGTTAATACGATTCCTGCCACAGCGTTCGGGAGGTATGGTCTTTCCGGCTCGGCGCTGTTCACAGCTCCTAACGGCATTGTTCCGGATGGTGGGCTCACCGTGATGTTACTCGGCGCGGCGCTAGGCGCGCTTGGTATGGTGCGGCGTTTTTTGACGGGTTAAGATGTTTCGGGTGGCTGAAAAGCGCCATCGTGAACGATGGCCGTACAGCCTGCTGGACGGCAACTTGTGCTGTGTACCAATACTTGCAATGCCTGCGATTGACCGGCTGCACGAATCGCCGATTTCACTTCCAGAAATGCTGTCACGATCACAACGTCCTTAACAACCCCGATTTGTTCGCCGTGTGACGAATTCACTCGTGTACCGACGAGTTTGCTGACTTACCGTCGTGCTCTGGGTTTGTGCTGACATCGGAACAGGCGTGAAACCCAGAATGGCGAGGATTGCCCCAATTAAAGGTAATGTTTTCATAAGCGATAACGACGTTGCGCTCCATCTTCATCGCGGAGCGCCTGAACAAGAAATTGGCCAATGCCGCGGCGGCGGATGTGAAACATTGATAAGCAGCCGAAGGCGAAAGCCGTCTAGGTGCGCGCATCTAGCTAGGCAACACGCTTTTTTCGGGAGTGAAATGGTCATTCGCGAGCTACTTTAGTTTACATTTCCCTAGGCTGTAGTCCTAGGAAGCCGTCAGAAGAATTTTGAAGTTAGGCTGAATCTGAATTTGTGCTACGACCCCCCGACCGCAACCGTTGTTTCAAAGGACAAACGTTGTTTTGTGGCAGCGACTGCGGGAGCAGCGGTGCGGAGAGGCGGTGCTTGGACCCCGTGCTGATTCATAAACAC
>JBKPLM010000019.1:0-11305 GCA_046731655.1 Verrucomicrobiota bacterium
TTGATCGCCTGATCGAGAAAGCGGACGCGATCCTGATCGGCGGCGCGATGGCCTATACCTTCGACTTGGCCAATGGCCGGCCCGTCGGCAAGTCGCTCGCCGAGCCGGATAAGATCGAGACCGCGCGAGCTGCGCTTAATAAAGCCAAAGTGCGCGGCGTGAAGTTCCTTTTGCCGGTCGATAGCTACATCGTCGAGCAGATCGATTTCAACGCGCGCACGGTTTCGCCTGGCAAATACACTGGGCCTAACGAAACCATTCCGGATGGATGGATGGGCGTCGATATCGGCCCAGCTACAGTCAAGCTCTTCAGCTCCGAGATCGCGAGCGCCCGGACCGTTTTCTGGAACGGACCGATGGGCGTATTCGAGATCAAAGATTGCGCCAAGGGCACGTTCGCCATTGCCGAAGCGATTGCCGCAAATTCGAAGGCCGTCAGCATCATCGGCGGCGGCGATTCGGTCAAAGCGGTCAAGAAAGCAGGCGTGGCGAACAAAATCAGTTTCATCTCCACCGGCGGCGGAGCCAGCCTGGAACTGCTCGAGGGCAAAGAACTGCCCGGAGTGGCCGCTCTTTCCGAGGCACCAGCACAAACCGCCTAACGA
The DNA here is from genome assembly GCA_046731655.1 of Verrucomicrobiota bacterium. Taxonomy (GTDB): domain Bacteria; phylum Verrucomicrobiota; class Verrucomicrobiia; order Chthoniobacterales; family UBA10450; genus Udaeobacter. The sequence goes on from JBKPLM010000019.1 coordinate 606, forward strand.
GAGGAATAGATATGCCAGTTGCAGACTTCAAAACCTATTGCGCGATACTTGATCGCGCACGCGCAAGAGGCTTCGCGCTTCCTGCGGCTAATGTTACTTCGCTAACGACTGCGAATGCCGTCCTGCGCGGGCTGGCTGAAAGCAAGGCCGACGGAATCATTCAGGTCTCCACAGGCGGCGGCGCGTTTGCGTCGGGCTCGTCGCTCAAGGACATGGCGCTCGGCGCGATCTCAATCGCCGAGCACGTGCACCGGGCGGCAGAGCGCTTTCCAATTTACGTGGCATTGCATACCGACCATTGTCTCAAGGACAAGCTCGACAAATTTGTCCTCCCGCTCGTCGAAGAAACTGAGAAGCGCCGCGCGACGGGCCGGCCAAATCTTTTCACCGGACACATGTTCGACGGGAGTAATCTCTCGTTGCAGGAGAATCTCGATATTTCGGCAAAGCTGCTCGAGCGCTTCGCAAAGAACGATCTTGTGCTCGAAATTGAAACCGGCGCCGTTGGCGGCGAGGAGGACGATGTCGTTGGCGACCACGCTTCCAAACTTTACACAACCCCCGCGGACACGCTGGAAGTGGCGCGTCGACTCAACCCGATCGGCGGGCGCTATCTACTTGCGGCAACATTCGGTAACGTCCACGGCGTCTACAAGCCCGGTCACGTGAAGCTGAGGCCGGGCGTGTTGAAGGACTGCCAGGACGCTGTCGTCAAGGCGTATGGTGAAGGCGCGCGCTTTCACCTCGTGTTCCACGGCGGCTCGGGATCGACGCAGGAGGAGATCCACGAATCGCTCGATTACGGGGTCGTAAAAATGAATGTCGATACTGACATGCAATACGCGTTCACGCGCGCGGTGGCCGGACACATGTTCAGGAACTACGATGGCGTGCTGAAAGTCGACGGCGAAGTCGGCAATAAGAAGGTCTATGATCCGCGCTCGTATCTTGCACTGGCCGAAGCGTCGATGGCCGAGCGCGTGAAGCAGGCGGTACGCGATTTGCGCGGCACCGGAAAGACGATGTTCGCGTCATGAACGCGGCGCTTCCCGCCCACAAAACCAAAATCGTCGCCACCATCGGGCCGGCCTCGGAATCGCCCGAGATGCTTGTGCGGCTCATTAGTGCCGGACTCAATGTTGCGCGGCTGAATTTCTCGCACGGCGACTTCTCGCGTCACGCGGAAGTCATCCGGCGAGTTCGCGAAGCCGCGCGCTCTACGGGCCGGCGCGTGGCGATTATGGCCGATCTCCCGGGACCGAAGATGCGCCTGGGAAAAATCGAACCTGAACCTATTCAGCTTCTGCCCGGCGCGCGCTTCACGCTGACAAACGAAGATATTGTCGGCGATGCGCAGCGCGTCTCGATGAGCTTCGAACCGCTGCCGCGTGTGGTGAAAGCGGGCAATCGAATCTTTCTCAACGACGGTCTCGTGCAGTTGGTTGTCGAGCGCGTAGTGGGCAATGACGTGGAGTGCAGCGTCGCCGTCGGCGGCGAGTTGCGCTCGCGCAAAGGACTGAACTTACCAGGAGTTGATCTCGGCATCAGTGCGTTCACGGAACACGATCGCGCGTGTCTTGAGTTCGCGCTGGACGCAGGTATTGATTCGGTGAGCCAGTCATTCGTTGAGCACGCTGCCGACATCGAGGCTGTGCGGGCCGCGGCGGCCAAGATGGGCGCGCATCCTTTTGTTATCGCAAAAATCGAGCGATCAGACGCGCTCGCGCACTTCGATGAAATTCTCGCGGCGGCTGATGGAATCATGGTGGCGCGCGGTGACCTTGGCGTAGAAGTGCCAATCGAGAAAATCGCGCACACGCAGAAGCAGCTTATCGCTAAGGCGAATCTCGCCGGCAAGCCGGTCATCACTGCAACGCAGATGCTGGAGTCGATGGTTGCGAGTCGACTGCCCACTCGCGCCGAGGCGACCGACACCGCTAATGCGATTCTCGACGGCACGGATTGCGTGATGCTTTCGGGCGAATCGGCGATGGGCAAATTTCCCGAGGAAGCGGTGACGATGCTCGCGAACATCGCGGCTTTCACCGAGACGCACCGGCCGCGCACGAGCCTTGCAGCGTGGCGCGAATTCCTGCAACAGCAGGCAGCAATTACTGGCGGCGATCGCATGGCATCCCTTGTCGAGCACGCGCTGGACACCGTGCCATGCGAAGCGTTACTCGTGCCGACGCGCGGCGGGACTACGGCGCGCGCCATCTCACGCTGCAAACCGCCAGTCTGGATCATCGCGCCAAGCCGCGATCCCGCCGTGTGCCAAGGCCTCGCGTTTTCGTACGGTGTGCATCCGGTCGATCTTGTGGAGGAACCCGACGACTGGCGCCAATGGATCGCGCGTTGGCTGGGCAAACATGGTGTTGCCGCCAAACGCGTGATGCTGGTCGCGGGCCCATCGGCGCGAAACCCGAAGGCCAATCACCGGATCGAGCTGATGCGCTGGACGCAAAGGACAGATTGACATCGCAAGATAGTTTATAAGACCAAAGTCGAATGGGCGGGCGTGCCCCTGCACATTAATAATTCGCAAAATAGCAACACAATGAAGATTACTCTCATTGGTGCCGCCGGAGGCGAAGTCACTGGTTCCTGTTACAGCGTTCAGACAAAACAGGCGCGCATTCTCGTCGATTGCGGTCTTTTTCAAGGCGGCAAAAAATCCGAGGCTCTCAATCGCCCACCAACCACTCCAAACCAGAAGCTCGATGCGGTGCTGCTTACGCACGGGCATCTCGATCACACAGGGCGCCTGCCTTTGCTTGCCAAAATGGGCTACGTCGGTCGCGTTTATGGCACGCCAGCGACACTCGATATGACCGGTTTGATCCTGCGCGATTCAGCGCGACTGCAAGTCACAGATACCGAGCGAAAAAATCGCAGGAGAATGCGCGCTAGCGCGCCGTTGCTGCAACCGCTCTATACACCGGATGATGCGGAAACGATTCTCAAGCAGCTGCGTCCCGTGCCGTATCAAAAGTTGTTCGACGTAGCTCCCGGGATCAAGGCGATCTGGACTGACTCCGGACATATGCTTGGCTCAACAAGCATCCAGCTAATTGTCGACGAGGACGGCAAAACGAAGCGTGTTGTCTTCTCCGGTGACCTTGGGCCACGCAGCGCGCCGATGCTCCGCGAATTTGAGCCGTTCCAGCAAGCCGACGTTCTTTTTCTTGAATCAACCTATGGCGGCCGTGACCATCGATCGTTCAAGGAAACCGTCGCGGAGTTCGAGCGAATCGTAATCGACGCGGTCAACAAGGGCGGCAAAATGCTCGTCCCAACGTTCGCCATCGGTCGCGCGCAGCTCATCACGTTGCTGCTGGGAAAAATGTTCCGGGCGAGCAAGGTAAAGCCGTTTCCCATTTTTCTCGACAGCCCAATGGCAATCGAGGCCACCAACATTTACGTGAAGCACATGGAGCTCTTTGACGATGAGATGAAAGCCTTCATGCGCGACCGTCCGTTGCGCGCGGATTTAAAGACAATGAAACCGACGGCGACTGCAACCGAATCGCGCGCAATCAATGACATTCGCGGTGCGTGTCTTGTAATGGCTGGCGCGGGAATGTGCAATGGCGGCCGCATCCTTCATCACCTCAGGGCGAACCTTTGGAAGCCAAGCACACACGTACTCATGGTCGGATATCAGGGTCATGGGTCGCTCGGGCGACGGCTTGTCGATGGAGAAAAGGAAGTCAAAATTTTTGGAGAGACAATCGCAGTGAAGGCAACGATCCACACGCTCGGCGGATTCAGCGCACACGCCGGGCAGACTGATCTCATGCATTGGTTCAGCGTGATCGCCCCGTGCAAACCGCGCGTAGTACTGACCCACGGGGAAGACGACCAGCGCGCCGCTCTTGCCAGACTCATTCAACAGCGCCACCGCTTGCCATCGAAGCTGCCGAAGATGGGAGAGGTCATCGAACTTTGAACATGTGCCCTCAGTGTTTGCGCGTCGTATGCGTCGCCAAGATGCGTTTCGGGCGACGGCGGTTCGATCGGACATTGGGCCAATTCAGTTGAAATCGGTTCAGTTACAGGAGTTGTACAATGACTACACCAGTGATGTTACTCATTCGGGACGGCTGGGGAATTAACCCGGGCGGGCGGGCTGCGGCGGCGGCGAACGGAGACGCTACCCTCCTGGCCCGAACCTCATTTCATGATGAACTCTACCACAAATACCCGGGCTCGCGCGTGAGTGCGAGCGGTCTCGATGTCGGGCTCCCTGTCGGACAAATGGGGAATTCCGAGGTCGGTCACATGAACCTGGGAGCGGGGCGCATTGTTTATCAGGACCTGACCCGGATCAATAAGGGAATCGCCGCAGGAGCGATCGGGCGAAACAAGGTGGTTCAAGAAATGTTTGGCCGAGCCCGTGGTTCGCGACTGCATTTCCTCGGGCTCGTTTCCGATGGAGGCGTGCACAGCCACGTCTCGCACTTGGTTGCACTGGCGAATGGCGCGAAAACAGCAGGCGTCTCTGACATCATGGTTCATGCTTTTACTGATGGCCGGGATACTTCCCCTACCGGAGGCGCTGATTTTCTGGCCACGCTGAACCGCGACCTCCAGTCCAGCGGCGCGCGCATTGTCACGGTGATCGGTCGCTATTATGCGATGGACCGCGACAACCGGTGGGATCGCACAAGGCTAGCCTGGGATGCGATCGTGTTCGGCGAGGGAAAATTTTGTGAGGAGTCACTCTCCGCTGCAGTCACTCAGGAATATGCCCACGGGAAAACCGATGAGTTTCTTCCGGCGCTCATTTTTGCCCTGCCTAACGAACAGAGAATACGCGATGGGGATGCGGTCTTCTTCTTCAACTTCCGCGCCGATCGTGCCCGGCAGTTATCACAAGCATTCATCTTTCCAGATTTCAAAGGATTCGATCGTCGCGTTCATCCCCGGCTGCATTACGTCACCATGACCGAGTACGACGAGACCTACGGTGTACCCTTCGCCGTTCCCGGCGAGTCATTCGCGCACATCCTGGGCGAAGTCGCGAGTACCGCCGGGAAGAAACAGCTTCGAATTGCAGAAACCGAGAAGTATCCGCACGTCACTTATTTCTTTAATGCGGGCGTGGAAAAGCCGTTTCCAGGGGAGGATCGCACCATCATTCCCTCGCCGAAAGTGGCAACTTACGATCTGCAACCGCAGATGAGCGCTCCGGAAGTGACGGAGACCGTGTTGGCGCGAATGGGAGACTACGATCTTATCATCCTGAATTTTGCCAATCCGGACATGGTTGGTCATACCGGAGTGGTCGAAGCCGGGATCAAGGCGGTTGAGACAATCGATGAGTGCTGCAGTCGAGTCATTTCGAAATTGCTCTCGTTAGGCGGGAAGTGCCTCGTAACCGCCGACCACGGCAACTGCGAGCTCATGCGCAACCCGGATGGATCGCCCAACACCGCCCACACCACCAACCTCGTCCACTTCATCTACGTGGCCGCCGATGCCGCGCAATTCCGAGTCGAAGACGGCATCCTGGCCGACGTAGCGCCAACCTTGCTCTTTCTTCTCGGGCTGCCGCAGCCGGTGGAAATGACCGGTCGCAATTTGCTCGTCAGGATCTAAAGATTCGGTTAGACAGCATCCTGACTGAGAACCGGTGAGGGAGGAACTCTAACTCACGATGCCTGACGCGCCCGAGAACTTCGTCTGCCAGGTCTGTGGACGAACGCTACCCATCTCCGATCTGGTGCTGGTGCCGACGCGCAGCGGTACCACGGCGCGGATCCTCTCGCGGTATAAACTGCCGGTCTGGTTTGTCGCACCCAGCCGGCATCCCGCGGTGTGCCAGGGCCTGGCGTTTTCATATGGCGTACATCCGGTCGATCTTGTGGAGGAACCTTACGACTGGCGTCAATGGATCGCTCGTTGGCTGCGCAAACACGGTGTTGCCGCCCAGCGCGTGATTCTCGTCGCTGGCCCATCCGCATTAAATCCGAAGGCCAATGACTGGATTGAGCTCATGTGCGAAGGCGATGCCATCGGGGCAGCTTGAGCGATGACAGCGATGAGTATTTGGCCGGGCTCTCCGTCGCCGCTGGGCGCGACGCTTAATGGCAGGGGAGTGAACTTCGCGCTCTTCTCGGAGCACGCAACAAAAGTAGAACTGTGTCTCTTTGATTCGCCAGATGCACAGGTCGAGTCGCAGCGCCTTGCGCTGCCAGAGAAGACCAATCAAGTCTGGCACGTTTGCCTGCCGGATTTGAAGCCAGGCAAGGTTTACGGCTATCGCGTGCACGGTCCGCATGATCCGGAGCGCGGACATCGCTTCAATCCGCGCAAGATCCTGCTCGATCCTTACGCGAAGGCGATCGCGCGCGATCTGCGTTGGGATGATGCAGTGCACAATCCGGAATGCGATTCCGCGCCGTTCGCACCGCTCGCTCGCGTTGTAGATACAGCTTTTGAATGGAGTGATGATCGCGCGCCGCGCACTCCGTGGCATGAGACACTTGTGTATGAGCTGCATGTAAAAGGTTTCACGAAACAGCATCCCGGTGTGCCCGAGGATTTGCGTGGAACTTACGCCGGCTTGGCATCGCCCGCAGCCATCGAGCATCTCCGCGAATTAGGCATCACCGCGGTCGAGTTGCTGCCGGTGCATTATCACATCGACGAGCGTTTCTTGATCGAGAAAGGCTTGATGAATTACTGGGGCTACAACACGCTCGGCTTCTTTGCGCCCGATCCGCGCTACGCGGCGCGCGGAGCGGAGGGCGCTGTGCAGGAGTTCAAAGCGATGGTGCAACAATTGCACGCTGCGGGCATAGAAGTCATTCTCGACGTCGTTTATAACCACACTGCGGAGGGCGATCGTCGTGGCGCGACGCTTTCACTACGCGGCATCGACAACGGCGCCTATTATCGCCTGGCCGATGATCGCAGCTGCTACGTGGATTTCACTGGGTGCGGTAATTCGCTCAATGTCGCGCACCCGCGCACGCTGCAACTCATCATGGATTCCTTGCGCTACTGGGTGCAGGAAATGCACGTCGATGGTTTCCGATTCGATCTCGCCAGCGCGCTGGCTCGCGAGTTGTGGGAGGTTGATCGCCTGAGTACGTTCTTCGATATCATTCATCAGGATCCGGTCCTGTCGGAAGTAAAACTCATTGCCGAGCCATGGGACATCGGCCCAGGCGGTTACCAGGTCGGCAATTTCCCTGTGTTGTGGACAGAGTGGAACGGCAAGTATCGTGATTGCGTCCGGCGCTTTTGGAAAGGGAACGGCGGCACGGTTGGTGAGCTGGCATCACGACTCGCGGGTAGCAGCGATCTTTATGCGCATAACGGGCGCCGTCCGAGCGCCAGCCTCAATTTCATTACTGCCCATGATGGCTTCACGCTGCGCGATCTGGTTAGCTACAACCAAAAACATAATGAGGCGAACGGCGAGGAAAATCGCGATGGCACGAATAGTAACGATAGTTGGAACTGCGGAGTCGAAGGACCAACAAAAGACGCCGAGATTAATGCCGTGCGAGCGCGGCAGCAGCGGAACTTTCTCGCCACTCTCCTTCTTTCGCAGGGTGTGCCGATGCTTCTCGCCGGGGATGAATTTGGCCAGACGCAGCAGGGCAACAACAATGCTTACTGTCAGGATTCACCGTTGGCGTGGCTCGATTGGAATCTCTCAACGGAACAACGTGCGTTGCTCGGATTCGTGCGTGACCTCATTCGGTTGCGCAAAACACAACCAGTCTTCCGCCGGCGGCACTTTTTCCAAGGTCGCCCGATTCACGGCGGAGAAATTAAGGACCTCTACTGGCTCAAGCCGGATGGCAGCGAAATGTCTGACCATGATTGGGCGTCGGGGTTCGCGCAGTGCCTCGGCATGGTGTTGCCTGGCGATCAGATCACCGAAGTTGGCGAGAGTGGCGAGCGTATCGTCGGCGACTCCTTCGCCATTCTTTTCAACGCCCACCACGAACCGATTTCATTCCGCCTCGGCGCGCGGCAGCGCGACTTATATTGGAAGCGTGTGCTCGACACCGCTGCAGCGGATGCGCCTCAACGCACTTTCAAACATATGAGCGAATTTCCATTGCAAGCCCGCTCCCTCGCGGTGCTCCGCGCTGAACTTCCATCAATTCCAACCACAACATGAGCAAGCAAAAATCATCCTTCGGACAATCCGACATCGTTCGTCTCAGTGACGAAGATGCGGCCACAGAACTTCTTGAACGCGCGGTGACCGGCCTGTGGGAAGTCGTCAACGAGTTGACACGCTTTCGCCGTACCACGCGACAAAATTATCGCGTGACTATTTTCGGCTCGGCGCGGCTAAAAGCCGGCACACCTGCGTATGAGGGAGTGAAACAACTCGCTGCCGAACTCACGAAGATGGGTTGCGATATCATCAGCGGCGGCGGCCCGGGTCTGATGCAGGCTGCAAACGAAGGCGCCCACTCAATCGGATCCGAGGCGCGCAAACGCTCGGTGGGCATCCGCGTGGAGTTGCCATTCGAGCAGGAGCTCAACCCGTTCGTCGGCCAGGCGTACGAACACCGTACGTTTTTCTCGCGGCTCCACCATTTTATGATCATCTCCGACGCGTTCGTTGTCGTTCCAGGTGGTATCGGAACGCTGTTGGAGTTATCGCTGGCCTGGCAACTTCTCCAAGTCCGCAAGCTTTACAACACGCCTCTCATTCTCGTGGGAAAAATGTGGGTCGAACTCGTCGAATGGAGTCGCCGCTCGATGCTCCGCAAAGATAACGAACTGGCCAGCGAGATCGATTTCACCATTCCGCATTGCGTAAATACGATCGATGAATGCGTCGCGCTGATCCGTGAAAACCGCGCTGCCTGGCTTGCCGCGCAGAAGGCGACGTAGATTAACGCAGTTTTACCAGAGCTTTGCGTTAGCCCAGTCAAGTCCAGTACAATCGTATCCTGTAGGACTTTAGTCCGATTGGATAATGCAGTTTTTCCAGTCAAATTGTGTGAATCTGCAACTCGAAAACAAATGAATACGACGAATCCTATCTCGTTTACTCCTAACCAACACGGTCTCGCTGTTACCGAGATTTACCGCAACCTTCCGCCGAGCGCGCTGTACGAGCACGCGATTCGTCACGAGAAAGACGCGAGCATCGCGGAGAACGGCGCGCTCGTTGCCTACTCGGGAGTCAAGACGGGACGTTCGCCAAAGGACAAGCGCGTGGTTGAACATTCTGATTCCAAAAAAGACGTCTGGTGGGGACCGGTAAATATCCCGTGTGACGAGCGCACGTTCCAAATCAATCGCCAGCGCGCACTCGATTACCTCAACACGTGCGAGCGCCTCTACTGTTTCGACGGCTTCGCAGGCTGGGATCCGAAGCACCGCATCAAGGTTCGCGTCATCTGCTCGCGGCCATATCACGCGCTGTTCATGCACACCATGCTCATCCGCCCGACGCGCGAGGAACTCAGCAGCTTTGGGACACCCGACTTCGTCATTTATAATGCAGGCGCATTTCCGGCGAACCGCCTAACGACTGGCATGGGCTCGACCACGAGCATCGATCTAAATCTCGAGGACAAGGAACTTGTTATCTTGGGTACTGAATACGCGGGTGAAATGAAGAAAGGCGTGTTCACAGTGGCCAATTATTTTGCGCCGAAGCGCGGTTTGGTCTCGATGCATTGTTCTGCCACAGCCGACAAAAAGACGGGTGTGTCGTCTTTGCTATTCGGCCTCAGCGGCACTGGGAAAACCACGCTGTCGGCCGATCCAAAGCGTCATCTCATTGGCGACGACGAACACGTTTGGACGGATGACGGCATCTTTAACATCGAAGGCGGCTGCTATGCGAAGGCGATCAATCTTACGCCAGAAAATGAGCCGGATATCTTTCAGGCATTGCGCTTCGGCGCCGTGCTCGAGAACGTTGTGCTCGATGAAGATCGCGACGTCGATTATACCGACACGAGCATCACGGAAAACACTCGTGGGGCGTATCCGATCGAGTTCATTCAGAACGCGAAGATCCCCTGCGTGGCGGGACATCCGACCGACATAATCTTTCTTACCTGCGATGCATTCGGCGTGCTGCCGCCGGTCAGTGCACTTTCGCCGGCGCATGCGATGTATCATTTCATCAGCGGCTATACCGCCAAAGTCGCGGGTACCGAAGTGGGCGTAACCGAGCCCCAGGCAACATTTTCGCCCTGCTTCGGCGGACCATTTCTCGTCTGGCATCCGAGCAAATACGCCGAGCTGCTTGCGGATAAGATGCGAAAACACAAGGCGCGGGTGTGGCTGGTCAACACAGGTTGGGCTGGCGGCGCCTACGGGACTGGCAAACGCATTAGCCTCAAAAACACACGCGCGATCATCGATGCCATTCACAGCGGTGCTCTGGCGAAAGCAAAGACCGCGCGCGATCCAGTATTCGGTTTCGAGATCGTCACTGAGTGCCCCGGCGTCCCTGCGGAAATTCTGCGCCCGCGCGAAAGCTGGACCAACAGATCTGCTTACGACGCCACCGCGAAGAAGCTCGCCGCTCTGTTCAATAAGAATTTCGAGACCTACGCCGGAAGCGCGAGTGCCGAGGTGAAGGCCGCGGCGCCTGTGGCTTGAGGCAGAACTTGCCCTTCGAGCTACACAAGACACAGCCTATCGCGCCAGCCGTCGGCGTCGCGGGAATCAATGGGATGCGGATTGGATCAGCGCTGCCT
>JBKPLM010000020.1:0-5720 GCA_046731655.1 Verrucomicrobiota bacterium
GGCACAAGTTGCTCTGACCTGGCTGCGCTATAGACCCGTGCCGGTCATCCCTATCGTCGGTGCGCGGAAGCTGTCCCAGCTCAAGGACAACCTCGCGAGTGCCGATGTTTCGCTCTCTGCGAAGCAATTAAAGACGCTGGATGAAGCCAGCCGCATTGAGCTTGGATTCCCACACGAATTTTACACAAGAGATTTGGTTCGCGGCATGATTTACGGTGGGATGCGCGACAGGATTATCGCCTAACGACTCCTAGGATGACACTACGATGAGCGTGACCGGCATTCCCAGATTACACTTTGCTCATCTGCCAACGCCAACTGAAGGGCTGCCGCGTCTATCCGGCGCTTTGGGCGGGCCGCGTTTGTTAATCAAACGCGACGATCAAACCGGACTCGCTTTCGGTGGTAACAAAACGCGTAAACTGGAATTTCTCGTGGCGGAAGCGCGTGACCAAGGCGCGAAGACCTTGGTCTCTGGCGGAGCGTCACAATCCAATCATTGCCGTCAGACCGCAGCGGCAGCGGCTCGATTTGGGTTTAAATGCATTTTGGTTTTAACAGGCGAAAAGCCGAAACAATCATCGGCTAATCTGTTGCTCGACGAATTGTTTGGGGCGGAAATCGTGTACGTCGCCGATCGCAAAGATCGCGACACAATTCTGCAGGAGACATTCGATCGCGCCGCCAAAGAGGGAAAGCGGCCTTATCTCGTTCCGTACGGTGGTTCCAACACGACTGGTGCCTTGGGTTATGCCTTCGCGATGAAAGAGCTCATGGAGCAAAACCTCCACGCGGATTGGATCGTGTTCGCTACATCCTCGGGCGGTACGCACGCGGGACTTCTCCTGGGGCAGCGCGTGTTTGGCTATAAAGGCAAGCTGTTAGGGATCAGTGTCGATGAATCAGAAGAGTGGTTGAAAGGATACGCCTCAGAGTTGGCTTCGTCAGCCAGCGAAAAGCTGGGTCAAAGCATTAAGTTCACACCAGAGGATGTTATGGTAAACGCAAACTATTGCTCAGCAGGTTATGGGGTATTAACTGAGCAGGAGCGGGAAGCGATCCGTTTGTTTGCAACATACGAAGGCCTTTTGTTAGACCCAGTATATACCGGACGTGCGGCGGCGGGAACGATTGATTTAATCCGTAAACGATTTTTCAAGAAAGACGAGACTGTTCTGTTCCTGCACACAGGAGGACAACCAGCGTTGTTCGCGGATCAATACGCGAACAAGATTTAAGGACAATCAAAGACGACACCCATGACTGATCAAAAAACCCCGGGCCGGGAACTACGGAAGCAAGAAGAAAACACAATGCGTCCTCCCCTGCCCCCGTTTACTCGGGAAACGGCTATTCAGAAAGTTCGCGCAGCTGAAGATGCCTGGAATTCGCGTGATCCTGAAAAGGTGGCTCTGGCCTATACGACTGATTCACGCTGGCGAAACCGCGCCGAGTTCCCGACTGGACGATCCGATATTGTTCAATTTTTGAAACGCAAGTGGGCCAAAGAGCTCGACTACCGGCTCATCAAAGAGCTTTGGACTTACAACGAAAACCGCATTGCTGTGCGGTTCGCCTACGAATGGCACGATGACTCCGGAAATTGGTTCCGCTCCTACGGCAATGAGAACTGGGAATTTGCTGACAACGGCCTGATGCGACTTCGGTTTGCGTCAATTAATGACCTGCCGATCAAGGAGTCGGAGCGCAAGTATCACTGGCCGCTTGGTCTCCGCCCCGATGGGCATCCGGGATTAAGCGATCTCGGCTTATAGCTTTCAAAAAACGAATCGGGCTTTGCAGGGATGAGACCAAAGGAGCCGCACTTGGTTTCGTCGGAGTTAAAGCGCGGCACACATGAATGAGCCGTTAACAAGAAAGAATAAATATGAGCTACGTCACAACCAAAGACGGAATACAAATATACTATAAGGATTGGGGCACCGGACAGCCTATCGTGTTTAGCCATGGCTGGCCGCTTTCCGCGGACGATTGGGATCCGCAAATGCTGTTCTTCCTTTCCAAAGGTTATCGGGTGATCGCGTCTGACCGTCGCGGACATGGCCGCTCGACTCAAACCGGCGACGGCCACGATATGGATCACTATGCCGACGACCTGAAGGCCGTCACCGACCATCTAAAACTCAGGGATGCAATTCACGTCGGTCACTCGACGGGCGGCGGTCAGGTGGTGCGTTATCTCGCCCGTCACGGCGATAAGAATGTGGCGAAGGCGGCGATCATCAGCGCCGTGCCGCCGCTGATGGTGAAGACCCCGGCCAATCCGCTAGGTCTGCCCAAATCGGTGTTCGACGATCTCCAGGCCCAACTCTTTGCCAACCGGGCGAAGTTTTATTACGACCTCCCCGCCGGCCCGTTCTACGGCTTCAACCGTCCCGGTGTGAAAACGATTGAGCCCATCGTTTGGAACTGGTGGCGCCAGGGCATGATGGGTGGCGCCAAGGCGCATTACGACGGCATCGTCGCATTCTCGCAGACCGACTTCACGGAGGATCTGCAGAAGATCTCGGTGCCGGTTCTGGTCATTCATAGCGAGGACGACCAGATCGTTCCTTATCAGGCCGCCGGCCCACTCTCGGCCAAGCTTCTCAGGAAGGGCATACTGAAGACGTATAAAGACTATCCGCACGGCATGATCACGACGCACGCTGACGTCATCAATGCCGAGCTGCTCGCGTTCATCAGAAACTGACCCAAATCACCTTAGCGAAACAAAAAAATGAAAGGAACAAAATGAACAGCAGAACTTTCTCAGAAAAAGTTGCACTCGTGACCGGAGGAACATCCGGGATCGGAAAAGCAACCGCGATCGAATTCGCACGCGCCGGTGCGAAAGTCGTTCTGACTGGGCGCCGCGAAAAAGAAGGCGCGCAGGTCGTTAAAGAAATTGAGAAACTCGGCGGCGATGCGGCATTCGTCCGCGCGGACGTCGCCAAAGATCTTGATGTGAAAGCGATGGTCGATTTCACGGTCGAGAAATTCGGCCGGCTAGACGTTGCGTTTAACAATGCCGGCGTTGAATGGAAAGGGCCGCTCGATCAGGCAACGGAAGCTGAGTATCACCGCGTCTTTGACATCAATGTTTGGGGCGTTCTCAATTCGTTGCGTCACGAAATTCCTGCGATGCTCAAGAACGGAGGCGGCGCCATCGTCAACAATTCCAGTGTGGCCGGACACGTTGGTATGGGAGAAGTCAGCATTTATATTGCTTCCAAGCACGCTGTCGAAGGTCTAACCAAATCTGTCGCGCTCGAATTCGCCAGACAAAACATTCGCGTCAACGCGGTCGCTCCCGGTGTGATCGCCACAGATATGTTTGCTCGTTTCGCGGGAAAGGAATTGGCCGATCAGATCGCGACGATGATTCCGGTCGGACGGAAAGGTGCAAGCGAGGAAATCGCAGCCGCGGTTCTCTATCTTTGTTCCGACGACGCTAAGTTCACGACGGGAACTTCGCTGATCGTTGATGGAGGCTGGATCGCGCAATAAACCAGACTTCGAGCCTACGTTTGACGCATCTGTCACTTGCTTTCCGTTTTCCCTCGCGACACGGTAACGTGTTACGATGATCAATCCGAAAGTACCATGAAACTTCGCAGTGAAACCGACACCCTCTTCGATGCTTTAAGGCAATCGGCGAAGCCGGAACCGGTGGATGGTATCGAAAAGGCCATCCAGGACGGAACGGACCGCGAGCTTTGTCGTATCAACGCCCTCGCCTTTGCCGCCAAGCACAAGCTCGATGAGGACGATGTGATTGCGGCTTTTCTGCACGGCGCGCGACTCGGCATTTTCGACATGTCTTGGAACATTCTTTGTCCTGCTTGCGGTGGGGTCCTTGATTCAGGCGCGACGCTTAAGACCGTAAAGCAGGCTGAATACAGGTGCGTTCTCTGCGCTGAAGATTGCGAACCGACGCTCGACGAAATCGTCGAGGTCACGTTCACTATCAGTCCGCGTGTGCGGAGAATCGCGGCGCACGATCCCGAGACGCTGCCTTTCATCGAATACTACAGACAGGTGTTCTGGAGTTCTGGTGTCGATTTGCCCGATGACGAGACATTGGCAAGATGGTTTAAGGAAACTACTTTGGACGCCGTCGAACTTGCAGCTGGCGACAAGGCGGTGCTCTCACTCCAGTTGCCCGAAGGATATGTCATCGTGTTCGATCCGGTCCTTCACATGTCGCAGCATATCGAGGTGACGGGCGAACCTGCGCGTGAAAGCCAATTCCTCTCCTTTGTCATGACCAGGGATCACGCGCCGGCCAGGAACGTTCAGATGCGCCCTGGCCCTATGCGGCTGACGTTAGAAAACCGCCTGAATGTGCGCACACTGCCCGCCATTTGGATCGTTAGCGATAAGGTTCACGAACTCGTCAACAAACGTCGCCCGTTCTTGACGGCGAAACGTCTTCTGACCAACCAAACGTTCCGCGATATTTACCGCACTGATACGCTTGACGTAGATCAGAGACTCAAGATTACCAGTCTCAGTTTTCTGTTCACGGATCTCAAAGGCTCAACGGAACTTTATGAACGAGTTGGAGATTTGGTCGCCTACGATTTGGTGCGCGCCCACTTCCGTATCTTGAATGAAATCGTGGCGGCGGAAAGCGGCGCCGTAGTAAAAACAATCGGCGACGCCGTGATGGCGACCTTCCCGACGCCAGACCGAGCGATGGCGGCTGCGCTGAAGATGCGAGAGGCAGTGAAGGATTTGAAAGGCGATTTGCTGCTTAAGATCGGCATCCACGAGGGGCCTTGTCTGGCCGTTTCGCTGAACGACCGGCAGGACTACTTCGGACGGACGGTAAATATCGCTGCGCGCGTTCAGGGACTTGCAACGTCGCGCTCCATTTTCGCGACCAGACGCGTCGTTACGGACAGTGAAGCCTCAAAGCTGTTGCAATTAAACGGGATCGCCGCCACTCCGGAGAAACGCTCACTCCGCGGCATTGCGAACCAGGTCGAGATTTTCGAAATACCGTGAAGACGCTGACATGGACGATTTCGGTTCGCCGAAGCTCATTGAGAGAACGGGCAACAACGCGAATTAAAAGCGATGTCTGACCGAGGCTGCTCTCATCTTGACGCGATCGCTTCTGTTAAACAGCCGCAGCAGCGTGAATGCGCGGAGTGCGTGAAAATCGGCAGTTCCTGGGTTCATCTGCGCACTTGTCAGACGTGCAGCGTTACGCTCTGCTGCGACAGCTCGCCGAACCGTCACGCCAGCAAGCATGCGCACGCTAGCGGGCATCCGGTCATCGCGTCGGCCCAGCCCGGCGAGCGTTGGTTGTACTGTTACCCTGACGAGTCGTTTGCCGAGTATTAAGCCGACTCGTTTCTTATCTAAAACTTGGAATTGAAGTCGCACGACTGCGACAGATTGATGGGCATCGCCTGCAGAAGAACCCGCAATTGAATTATCCTTGTGGCGCGATGAATCTACATCTCCACTTATGAGCGGCTTCTTCGAGGAGTTGCAGCGGCGGAAAGTCTATCGCGTCGCTGTCGCTTACATCATCGCCGCGGGCTTCATCATTCAGATCGGTTCGGCAGTTTTTCCCGCATGGGAATTGCCAGGCTGGACGCTGCGTCTTGTCGTCGTGCTCTTGCTCATGGGATTTCCAATCGCTCTTATTCTTGCCTGGGCTTACGACGTTACGCCCCAGGGAATTCGGATCACGCCGGGAGTAC